>NZ_LZGX01000065.1:0-2103 GCF_001690825.1 Gilliamella sp. Fer1-1 | reverse complement strand
TTTTCCTATTGGCAGTGTAATCGTTACGAGTAATTAAAGAATTAAAAATTTGATTATAGGCAATATCATATTCTTTTTTATCTGCTTTATATTCTATTTTTATATTAGCACCATCTAATTTATCACTACTAATTTTTTGATGAACAAAATAATTAATATAATTCAATGCCATTTGCTGATTTTGTTCAAGTGCTGTCTCATCAGTATTTTTATTATTTATAGCAATAACGGCTAACGAAGCCTCATTAGCTGCTTCTGACAATCTAGCCCGATTACGCATAGTTTCGGTATGATCAATTGAAACCAACATGCAAGTAAACATAGCTGGGAGCATAATTGCAAAACTTATAATAACGTTTCCAGCAGTACACTTAAAAAAATTGTTCTTTTTATAATTGTTCTGTTTTAATTTGTTATTACTCATATATCCTCTCACACTTTTAAAAGAGCATTGATTAGCGATGATAAATAGGGCAAGCCGAACCATTATTTTCTGCAATGTTATTGCAACGAGATAATAGTGCAATATTACTACACAAATTTGGGAAAGTATCCGTTGTCTCTCTATTGGAATTCATCCATTTCAAATAAAGGCTCTCTTCATTAACAATGCACATGCTAATTCGATATAAAGGAATCCAACGCCCAGTCAATCCCGTCGCCGTATCAATTGTTCTTTTAACATAGGGTATAAGTTTTAAATAATCGTTGGTTCTTGGTCTTTCAATTATGTTAGGTAGTGAATTAAAATAGCTAATAGCGCTATCACAAGCTCCTGCAGAACATGATTCTGAACTTAGGGTGGCTAATTTAGCTCGGCTAAAGTCTTGCGGATGCCTAGGATCTTGTAAAATAAATAAAGCATCGACTCTTATCGCAACGTCACGATCTAATAATGAACTAGCCAATTGACGCAATTCTTGCACTTGGCTCTCGTCAAATAACTCATGAGACTTGTAGCAAGATTTAAGATCCCTGATGCATGTTAAATAATTATTAGAACTATTTGCATTACCCATTATCGGATAAATAGCTGACCTTTCACGAAAAATTGATGCTACTGTATAATTTGCCCGTTCAAGTTTATTTTGTAGCATGATAGTACTATATACATCATAAATAATAAACACTAATAGTGAAAATAAACAGAAACATACCGCAAACTCAATTGAGACAACACCTTTTTTATTGCAAAAAAAATTATTCAAATATTTCATTGCTAGTTTATTCCTTTAATTTTCATAAAACTCACGATAAACAACAGTCTTTTTTGTTAAAGAAGAGTCCAAGATACTTGAAAACATGTCGGAAAACATAGCCCGATAATCGTATTGTAAATTAAATGATATTAAATGACTATCATTACTAAGCGTGCTTTGACAAGAATTAGTTATTAAATCTTGTATTGTATTACAAAATGTTAATGTTATATGAAAATCATCCGGATTAGTTATATAAGGCCACAATGGAACTTGAGAGGTAATTAGCTCATTCATTTTTTGGGAATAATTTATATTTTTAGAAATTGCTACTTCTCTTGGTATTTCGGTAGATATTAAATCCAAAGCAGAACCAATAATCATAATTCTGCTTAACTCAAGCATAAATACAAATAGAGCGATTAAAAAAGGAAAAACAATTGCAAATTCAATCGAAATACTTGCTTTCTTTTGACAAAAAAATAATCTCAAACATTTCAACATAATTTTCTCTGCCCTATTCCACATTAAAAATTAACCTTTTTTTCTTTTTAATATTGTAAAAGATTTTTTAGACTTATCGTTTTGAATGCTCTTATTCCCAATAATAGCTGAAGAGATTTCTTTTACTTCACTACTATTAGCAGCCTTTTTAAAGTTACTTACCTTTGATATAAATTTACGTTTAAAATCAATATTTCGATCTAAAAATTCTTCAATATCGTCATCACGTAAAGCATTTTTCTTATCGTAAACGGTGTTATCATTTAAACAAACCAGAAAACGTTTATTCAAAAATTCTGTTTTTTGAGCAGTGCTACGTGAAATTTCCTCTAATATTTTTTTAGCTACTTTAATTGAATAAGGATCTCGATTTATCACAATAAATATAATATTAGAAATA
>NZ_LZGX01000064.1:0-19461 GCF_001690825.1 Gilliamella sp. Fer1-1 | reverse complement strand
AGTTACTTTTTGAATATCTAATTTAGAATGGGATTTTTATTGCTAATGCTCTCACCCTGTTAAAAGCAATGAGAGCATTATATTCGGCATTTATTAAGCAACGCCAGGAATGGTGAAATCCATAATGAGTAATAACGTTGGTAAAATAAAAATAGATAAAACTGTTGATACAAAGAAAATACTTGACGCTTGTTCTTGCTCGACATTCCAATTATAAGCCAAAATAACAGCCGTTGATGCCGTTGGCATTGCTAATAAAAAGACCAGTTCTTCAGCTTCCATACCGGTAATACCAAATAAATACACAGAAATAAGCGCCACCACAGGTGTAATAAAACTTTTCAATATCACATTGATCATTAATGGTTTAGATAATGTTAATTTAACACCATGAATACCAACACCAACTGCAATAAGCGAAATAAAGTTACAAGCATTAGACATAATATCAAAGGTATTAAACACAAAATGAGGTAACCATTTTGTGCCATCGGTAACACTCACAATTAACCCTAAAATAACTGCTAAAAACATTGGCTTCATCAGTGAGTTTTTGACTGCACTAAATATCATATCACCAGTTACCTTACCACCAGACATTTTGGTATCACATAGCTCTAACAGAAATATTGTCATTGGAATCAATGATAACGCCACAACAAAATTAGCAATCGCAACTGAAATAGTAGAAGCCGCACCTAACATCAACGTTAAGAAAGGTACCCCCATTCCCCCCATGTTCGGAAAGCAGCACAACATAGTATTCATAGCCGTTGACTTTAAATCTTTATGTAATATGTACTTATTGGTTAAAAAACAAATTATCCATAAAAATGACATAGTACAGAAAAACGCAAACATCCAAATACCATTAAATATTTGCGAAGGTTTAGCATGCGAAGTATGCACAAAAAGTAACGCTGGGAAGACAAAGTTTGAGACAAGTCCTGATAATAATTTTTTAGCATCTTTTGTGAAGATCCCTTGTTGTACACATAACCAACCAAGAAAAATTAATAAAAAAACTGGAAGACACGAACTTACAACTTGCCCAACTGCAGACCAGATTAGATTCATTTTTTAAAACTCCTAAAATAATATTACTTAAAATACAAATTCGGTAATTGGCCGGTAACTTCAGATTAGATATTATATTTATAAACCGAAGCAAAATAACTGGGTAACAAAATCAAATATTTTTTATTACCTATAAAACGGCATTTTTTTCTTGAAACTGGATATTATTAATATGTTATTTCACACCGTGTATAATTGCTTAAAAACACGATTAATATGACAACCTTTAATTATATTTAAATGTAAAATATATAAACTTACAGATCATTATACTTACTCTTCTCGAACTTGTGTAAACCCCCCTTTCAGCTAGCTGTCCTAAAAACCCATAAAACCATTACAAATAGGTCTTATATTGATGAATAATTTATATTATTTCATTAAAAAACAAGGAATAAGCAAAAATAAAAAATGAGTGTTAAAGTATAGTAAAAATTAATATTGCGCTAAAAATTACCTAAATGCTGTTTTTTATAATGCGTTATTCGTTATAAAAAAACACACCTATCATAGTTAATAATTTGATTTAATTTATTTATATAGAATTGTTGCTGTAAAGCTTTATTGTTGATATTTATATAATGACAATGAATAAAGAAACAATATACGGTAAAGTTTGTTTCGAAAAAATCAATTAATGACTAACATAATGTAAATCATTTATTCGCTATTGTAAAATGAGTAATGCTACTTTGCGCTAATTTGACGATATAAGCATCTTACTTACTTATCATTTTTAATGCATCAGCAATAATTAGTGACACTCCTTATTTTTACAATTAAAACCCATCGTCTTTTATTCTTCATCGGCAAACGAACCTTCCCTTATTCTCAGACTGTTGGTAATTTCGCGCCAAATCACCATAAGTTGCTCTTCACTGTAGCTTGGAATATGGTTATCATGCGGTATTTTATAATGCATTTCTAACAGTAATCTCGGTTTTTTATAATTAGCCTTTTTAGAGAGATGAATTCCTAAGGTAAAAATATACCCTTCTCGCTTTCTTGGGTAATATTCATTATCATCGGAAAACAGCATTCCTTTCATTATTCGCTCTTCCATCACTAATTGATTGCTTTCTCGGGTGCCTTTATAGACAGTATGGGCATCACTATCTGGCGATGGTAGCATCGCGATATCGGGGACATCAAGTAGCGAAAAATTATAGGAATAATCATATAAATTAAAATCGATAGAAAAATCGTCACTCCCTTCATATCGGTATAAAAAGTACATATCCTTATATTCTTTTACCCCGCCATACATAAAACCATGAATAAAACAAAACCCTGGCTCAGTGGGGATGCTATAATCATCTCGCACACTAATGCGTTCAAACAGTTTATACATCTGTGCTAGTTTTTCAGGGACGTCATTATGATATCTATTTGGGTATTTTTTTCTTTTCTGATCATATCTATTGGCTAAACCATTGCGTGCTTTTATTTCAATTTTTAAAGCGACATCATCTTGCCAGCGATAACCTTCTAATATTCTAGCGACATCAGGGATAGCTATTTTTTCCATTCGTTCAAAAATAATACCCTGCATTATTTGTGGATTGCGGGTGGGCACGGGGTGAATGGTTTTTAAAAAATTTCCGTCAATTTCATCAACGGGTCGCGTATTTTTTAGTTCTTGCTCACGCAGGGCGATCATCTGTTTAAACGGCGGCAAATAGAGTTGTTCCGTTTTGATCGTGATTTTATTATTATAAGTATAATAAAACTCATTCGATTGAGGGGCTTTAAATTGTTTGGGCAGATCAATTAAGTAAACCCCCAGACAGCGGGTGGCGGTATTGTTTAGCAGTTGATCCACTTGTTGTTGCTGTTCGGGCGATAGGGTAAGGTGCCTAATATCTGAACGAGCACAGCGGTAAGCCACCAGTAAAGATATCATGGCTATAATTATTACCCCAATTAAAACCCATCGTCTTTTATTCTTCATCGGCAAACGAACCTTCCCTTATTCTCAGACTGTTGGTAATTTCGCGCCAAATCACCATAAGTTGCTCTTCACTGTAGCTTGGAATATGGTTATCCTGCGGTATTTTATAATGCATTTCTAACATTAATTGCGGTTTGTTATAATCGGCATCAGAGAGATGAATTCCTAAGGTAAAAATATACCCTTCTCGCTTTCTTGGGTAATATTCATTATCATCGGAAAACAGCATTCCTTTCATTATTCGCTCTTCCATCACTAATTGATTGCTTTCTCGGGTGCCTTTATAGACAGTATGGGCATCACTATCTGACGATGGCAACATCGCGATATCGGGGACATCAAGTAGCGAAAAATCATCTGAATCATCGTATAAATCAAAACTGATAGAAAAATCGTCACTCTCTTCATATTGGTATAAAAAGTACATATCCTTATCTTCTTCTACCCCGCCATGCATAAAACCATAAATAAAGCAAAAACCAGGCTCAGTGGGGAGGCTATAATCATCTCGCACACTAATATGTTCAAACAGTTTATACATCTGTGCTAGTTTTTCAGGAACGTCATTTCTATAGCTATTTGGGTAATCTTTTCTATCTTGATCATAACGACTGGCTGAGCCATTAGTCGCTTTTATTTCAATTTTTAAAGCAACATCATCTTGCCAGCGGTAACCTTCTAATATTCTAGCAAAATCGGGGGTAGTTATTTTTTCCATCCGTTCAAAAATAATACCCTGCATTATTTGTGAATTGCGAGTAGGCACGGGGTAAATGGTTTTTAAAAAAGTCCCGTCAATTGCATCAATGGGCCGCGTGTTTTTTAGTTCTTGCTCACGCAGGGCGATCATCTGTTTAAACGGCGGCAAATAGAGTTGTTCCGTTTTGATTGTAATATCATCATCAGTATAATAAAACTCATTCGATTGAGGGGCTTTAAATTGTTTGGGCAGATCAATTAAGTAAACCCCCAGACAGCGGGTGGCGGTATTGTTTAGCAGTTGATCCACTTGTTGTTGCTGTTCAGGCGATAGGGTAACCATACGTATATCCTTACTAAAATAGCGATAAGTCAAAAATAAAATAACCAGTAGTGTAATAATTAACACATAATGCTTGTTAGTCAGCCGTTGTTTGGGTTTCATCTTGTTTATTGACTTCAAGTAAAATGTCGACAATGGCGCGCAAAGTAAATTCTTGTGCGATCGCCTCTTTATAGGCCCCTTCATGATCAACCGGAATATGCATACGTGCTTTAATGCTTTCAATAGGAATTTCCCCTGAGCATTTGGGCACGGTGCTATCACCATTAGCTGTTGCGGGTTTAAGGGTATAGCGTTCGACAATATTGCCTATAGAATAGGTATAGTTGGCAGCTTGTTTTGTGTCGTAGTCCATAGTTTCTTTAACCTCTTCCCCGTTATTATTGTTTGTAGCCAAGGTTCGGCTTTCTAAGATTTCGCTTAAATCAAGCCGATTTTGATCGCCAATATGATTGCTTGCTGCGCTTTTAGCTTGAGATTTATAGCCTTTAATATATTGCCCTTGCCAGTGAGCAACATCATAGGTTAAAAACTCTTTTTTTATCTGTTGTTCATTATCATCAAGGCCATAAAACACATACGTATTGGGGTGATACTTATGGGCTATTTTTTCGTGAAACGTTTTAACATCTCTATTTATTAAATCTTCATATTTTTCCCAATCTTTTTGCATTTTTGCTAATTTTTTTTTACTGTTGCGTGGATTAATCAAGTGGGGTTCACAAACACACCACCAATCGTCTTTATTTAAATAAATCTCTTTATATGGATCGGATTTGGGGTAAGTTTTCGATTGACCTGCCGGATTGGTAATGGTTAACCAGCCCATACCATAATCAACACTGGGCAATAATTGCAAAGGGCCGGGGGATTGGCCTAAAACAGCGGTCATTTCGGCGGCATCTTTCCCCAATACTTCAGCCATAGGCCAGCTTGCTTCGTTACCGCGCTTCATTCGGGTATAGGCTGCCACAGCACCGGTTGAGGGCTGTACGCCATTAATTACGCCATAAACTTTATCTTGCCCATCTAATGCTTCCGTATAATAGCGAGCAACCAAGCCCCCCATAGAGTGGGTAACTACAATAACTTTATCGACAGTTCGTCCCTTTTTTTTATAAAAAGCAGGTATGGTTTGTTCCACTAAGGTTTTTAAGCGCGCAGCGCTGTCCGTAATCGATGCTAACCAGTTATAGCCCATCACATGAATGGGCAGGTCATAATTTTCACAAATATTTAGTTGATCATCGGTAAAGATTAATTCGGTTTTTGAACCTGCCGCTAAGGTAAACGACGGTTGTTTGGTTAAACTTTTTAGTTTGCTTGAAATCTGTCCACTTGTTTGAAATAAAAACAATTGAAAGTTTTCTAAAAAATTGCCATAACTTATGTAAGAAACGCTACCCCAACCACGTTCACGGCGGGTACCAAACCGTCTATTTTCAGGATGATTTTTAATGGTTTGATCTATTTGTTGTTGTAAGCTTTCATAGCTTAGGTCTGAACCTTCAGCCATGCCACACGTCTTAACCCAAAGAACCTGATTACTTGCAGCATCAACCACTTCGCCACGATCATCAACTTCGGTTTTTTTGGGATCTAATTTCTTTTTTCTTGCTTCGGCATCGCCCATTTTCCATAAAAGCCATGGTAATGCGCTAAATTCACTGTCTAAACGCCAAACTTGTTTATTTGTTTTCTTATCCTTTAAATTACTGCCCATTACCCCCGGTAGAAAAATAATCGGAACAAGCTTGCGCTCTTTTTCAATATGAATGTCGGTAATATTATTGTTTGAAGATGGCATTGTATTAAAAGCATAACGTTGCTGGTTGCTATTTTCGGTCATTTCAATCCATATCCTTTTTATTTTATTACACTAATTTTTGGTGAGTGATTAGCTGCAATATCGTTTTATGGTCAAATTGCACAACACATAGCTGTTCATAAAAATGGCTATCAATGCAATTGCTAGCTAATGCTAACGCAAAATATTTAGTTAATTCAGTTGGTTTGGCAAAAGTTAAATCGATATTGTGAATAAGTTGTTGGTTGTATTGGTCATCATCATTATCATTGTTATCAATCCCCCATGTATTAATAGTAATGGCTAAAGCTGTACGGTTTTTTCTATCTAATCCTGATACCCAAATATCTTTAATATCGGTGACCGGTAGTTGGGTATAAGTAACCAGTTGTGTTAGATCTGCCGATAGATCCTGTTCTGCAACCATTAATCGCCCTAACCACGCTTTAGCTTGTAACTTTTGATTGTCAATCAATGTTGTGCCACCAATTAGTAACGCACTGATAAACTTACTGTGATGGTGGTAAGAGGTATCGTTATATTGGCAAGTTAGAATAAGCGATAATTCGATATCATCAGTATGTTGATATAATTCTGCAATCCAAACGTTATAATCCATAATAGGCTCAACACGTAAACGCCAATGTGTAAAGATTGCCTCGGTTAAATCCTCATCATCCATAAGTGATTGAGGTAAATAGATATGGCTTAAATATTTACGATAATTTGGGCATTGTTGCTCTAGATTTTGCATAACTTCATTTAAAAACCAAAAAGGTTTATTTGATGCTGTGGAGTTAAATAGTGGCCGTGCTTTAGCAGGATAAAGCGGCATCTGTTTAGGATCACCAATTAAAGTTTGGACGCCATTTGGCTCTGCACAAATAACATGGCTAGCAAAAATAGGAATTTGTACTTTGCTCCATGCTTGCCAATGTTGTGTTGATTCTTCATTAACTTTAGCTAGTTCTTCATTATAAATGTCGTTAAAGTAACTACTATTTATTTTTATAGCTAGCATTAAAAGCCAAATAATCAGTGGCAATATAACAGAAAAAAACCAAAATATTGCCTGATTAGTACCATTATAAAACAATACAGTAAGAGCAAAACCCATAAATATAAGGGGTATTATATTTATGAACAACAAATATGAAGTGTATTTTATTGGTTGTTGTTTTGGCTCTAATAATTTAGGAATATTCCAACCCATTAGTCATATCCTTCTAAATATGCTTCATCTTTGTTAAACAATCTTTGTTAAACAACATTTGTTAAACAATAAAAATTAGCCTAGCCAGTTATTTTATTCTGGCTCAATAACGATGGTGACCGATTCAGCAAATTGGCTATACTGTTCTGGCAATTTGCCATTTTCATCAGTTACTGTTTCAATTTCGCTATTATCTGCACGAATAATTTTTACTTTGCGATTTTTTACTGGTTGATTACTACCTTGCCAAAGTAGCCGTGAATTAAATATATAATTACTGCTTTTCAGTTTATTAGACATTTGGCTTAAACTATCTGGACCAACTTTTTGTAATGTTGCACAACGACAAAATATGTTGTCTGGTGCGGCAATATCGATCGAACCATCAGCTAAGCGAATATAAGCCCCACCACAAGTTAAAATCATCTCTTTTTTTGCCGAAATGATAGTGCGACCTTCATAACTCACCATGCTAAGATCTTTTTGCGCACTTAATGACATTTCGTCACGCTGTGCCTGAATGTCGACTTTGCCTTTAGACGCAATTAATTTGATCCCTAGCTTTTGTGCAAAAAGGCTGATGATTTCGCCCGCAGCCACAGTAAATTTTTTTAAGACACTGATATCAGTATGTTGATGACTTGATAGCATTAAGTTTTCACCAGCCGTAATCTGAATGCTTTCTGGTGTAACTTGTGCAATGCCTTTTTTTGATGACATCAAAATAGACGCTTGATTTAGCTCTTGAAGTGATTCGTTTAATAATGTTTTTTGTGTTTCTAAGTCGGCTAACTCTGCTTCGGCTTGTTTAGCTGCATGTTGTAATGCACTGACCATATTAATCGCTTTATCAAGCTGTTCTTTTGCTTCTTGCATATTCAGTTGAATATTTTGCGCTTTATATTGTGCATCGGTTGTAATAAAAAGCCCTTTAGCAGCGCGTAATGCTCCCCATTCATCAGTGCGTAATTCAAAACCTTCACCACGTTGTTTTTTTTCATTATCAACTAAGTGCCCCATGTTAAGTTGAGTTTTACCATATTCGGTGGCAAGTTTGATATGCTCTTGCCCCCGCTTATCATCCATGCGTAGCTTATTATTTGCTGGCGTACGAATCACATTACGGTGTTTATTAATAGTTGAAACAAGATCTGGGTGGGCGCTATCGTGCATTGCATGGGCAATATAGGGTCTATCAGGGTTACCATTCATGAAAGCAATAGCAACTTCTGTACCATCAATCAGCGGAAAGTGAAAGCCATAGGTATCTCCTGAATAGGGCTTGGCCAACCTTACCCATACGCTTTCCTCGCCTTTTTTCCACTCTTTTAAGTCAAAGTTAAACTTAACACGATAGCGACCTTGAGTATCAATATAACCGTAAGTATCATTATCTGGACTCGTCACTCTAGCGGGTAATGTGCCGCTCACTTGTGGCCAAGGTAAAGGCGCTGGACGATAAGGTTTAAGTGCATTGTAAGGAATTGCGGTAAAATCCATTTGGTAATGTTTGGTGCGATCGCCTGAGCAATGCGTTGATATGATAATAATGCCTTCATTGATTTCTTGAATAGGACAATCTTTAATAATAAGGCGCTGTCCTGGCGTTAGTTGGTAATCATTACATTTTCCAGAAATAATTAGCTGCTCGGAAATATAGTATTGGTGACGAATATTGGCATACCAATTGCCACTTTCTATGATTTGCTTATCGCCTAGTTTTTTATGATGCTCTTCGTATCGATAATATTCACCACGAGTTGTTAGGTCTTTTGGCTGGCTATTGGCATCGGTATGGAGGCTATCATTAGCGGTTCGGTAGTTATAGTCGTTAACACTGACTTGATTTGGTTTAGTTTTACTACTAAATTGTAAATGCCAAACACTATGCTGGTAACTATCATTTAATCCGCTAGGCTCTTTAATAACAAGCGAGCCAATATCTTGAAAACCTTGCTCGTAATCACTAATGATTATGGTTTCACAATTGTATTTGGGATGGGTGTCAAAGTAAAAATAAACACCTATATCGGCAAGTAACCTTTTTATAAATGAGAGATCAGACTCTTGCCACTGGACAATAAATTCCCTAGCTGGGTAAATATCTTTTAACTTAAAGCTAAAATCAATACCGATAAAACCGTTAGCACGCAGTACTTCTTCGACAACGTCTATAACACTCTTGTTTTGAAAAATTGCACATTGTCGATTATTTTCAAGTAATGCCATTCTAGGTTCAAGCACAATTCGGTAACAAGCTTGCTCTTTGTTCATTGATACCAAATTGAATTCGGTAATGACCCCATAAAGTGTTCTGGTTTTCTCAAGCGGGTCAAGTAAACCTAGTTTACTTATTTTACTTAGTAATGGTGATAAATTTTGTGGGTGAAATGTCAATGATGCCGATTGGCTTAGCATAGAATCAATTGAAAGCGGTTTGCTTGAACTGTTAAAACTAGCACTGTTAAAACTAACAATGTATTTCCACGGTTGATTTAATGCCTCTAAACCTTCAACTGATAATACGGAAATGTCTAATGATGCACCTAAAGCGTCAATTGATAACGAATAATGATTAAGCGCAGTATCCCCTTTCATAGAAGAAAGGTTTGTTGTAAGCATCTTCTTCACATCCATTTTTATTTCCTCGTTTAATTTTATAACATTTTGTAAATTCCTTTATATTCATACAATTAATTTAGAATTTATATATAAAATAATTACTTATTATTCGAGTTTTTAATCAGCTAATTTTTTATATTTAGCAAAATTTAGCGATTAACTGAAAATGGTTATCAAGTATTCATATGTTAAAATTGTACACATAAATAAAATATTTTAAATAGGCTATTTTAAACTTTTTATAAATTTAGTTATGAGCCCATATTCACAATCGAGTTACGAAAACGTTTTAACGCAATTAAAAAAAATACTGTACCAATTGCTAATAACCACGCATAAGACGTCCAAACAACACTTAACCCCGCTCCGCGATACAAAATAGCCTGCCCTAATTCAACAAAGTGTGTAGTTGGAGCAAATAGCATAATATTTTGTACAATTTCGGGCATACTTTCACGCGGGGTACTACCACCAGACAGCATTTGCAGTGGTAACAGAATTAAAATAAGTAACATTGCAAATTGCGCTGTTGATTTTGCAACCGTTGCCATGAAAATACCTAGTGATGTTGTCACAAATAAGTGTAGCGCTGCCCCGATTAAAAATAAGGTTACCGAACCTGCAATTGGCACATTTAACCAGCTATGCACCACAAGTAATAAGGCTATCCACGTTGATATTAATACCACAAGCCCCATCGACCATACTTTTGATATCATAATTTCAAATGGAGTCACTGGCATGGCAAGGAGATGATCAATGGTTCCATGCTCGCGCTCTTTCATTAAGGCGGCACCTGTTAAAATAATGGATAAAGTGGTCACTATGTTAATAATTTCCATAACTGAACCAAACCAAGATCGTGTTAAATTAGGGTTAAAAACGGTGCGCACTTGTATATTAACGGGTAAATTAGTTGCTTGACTATAACGATTTACATATTCGGTTACTTCACCTGTGATAATTTGTGTGATGTAGCCATTACCAACAAAAGCTTGTCCCATTCGTGTTGCATCAATATTTAGCTGAATGTTTGGACTTTGGTTATTGAGCACATCGCGCTGAAAATTAGGGGGGATATTTAAAGCAAATGTAAAGTTATCGGTATCCATGCCATGATCGACTTCATTCATTGAATTTAATTTAACAGGATGATTAAACATTGGCGGATAAAACGCGGCAATTATTTGTCTCGATAAAGGCGAATCATCTTCGTCAACCACTGCTATAGAAGCATGATTTAGGGAATCAGAGGTTGCGGTTGCAGCAATATAAATATCAAAAGTAAAGCAATAGGCAATCAATAATAGCATGATCGGATCACGCAATAATCCCCATAATTCTTTAATCCCTAAACGATAAATATTAGTTAAACTTTGCATAATATCTACCCTTCTTGCTTTTTGAGAAGAAAAATACTTGTGCCAAGCACAATAGGTATTGTGAGCAATAAAACCAATATTGAATTATGCAACTCTATAAAACTAAGTGCTTTATTAAACACACCACGAGCAATAATTAGCATATGCGTTGTTGGGTAAACTTCACCTATATAGCGTCCACCCCCTTCTAATGAGGTGATAGGATTAAGTAATCCTGAAAATTGAATTGCCGGTAACATGGTTCCCACGCAAGTTAGGAAGATAACGGCAATTTGGCTACGGGTGACAGTTGAAGCCAATAAACCTAATCCTGTTGCAATAATACAATAAGCAAATGCTGCTAGGCACAAAGTAAACAGGCTTCCTTTTATGGGAACACCAAAAATAGTGACTGCCATAACGAGTAGTAATAAAAAACTGAACATTGAAATAATGATATAAGGTACTTGTTTTCCCAATAAAAATTCAGCTTTAGTTACTGGTGTCACATATAAATTGATAATCGATCCCATCTCTTTTTCACGTACAACAGATAAAGCCGCTAACATCGATGGGATCATTAATAATAAAATAGGTATTACCGCTGGTACCATTGCTGGTAAACTTTTAACATCTGGATTATAACGGTACCTTGCTTCTATATTTGCAAGGCTAGTTGAGACTTGCCCTGTTGTCTCTTTGACTTTTTCGCTTAACCACGCAAGATGCATACCTTGAACGTAGCCTTTAATGGTTTCAGCGCGCAAAGGCATTGCACCATCAATCCAAATTGCAATATCAACAGGATCACCTCGTTGTATATCTCGTCCAAAATTCGGTGGGATTTCAATCGCTAGAGCAATATCATTACTGCGTAATCGTGCATCCATGTTGTTATAGTCAGTAATTGGTTCCCTTTCAATAAAATATCGTTTAGAGCCCGATAAATTAAGAGTATAGTTTTTACTGATTATACTTTGATCCCGATCAAGTACAGCAAAACGTAAGTCTTCAACATCCATGGTAATGCCATATCCCATAACCAACATTAAAATGGCTGAACCTAATAAAGCTAATAAAGCACGCAAAGGATCTCGAGATAATTCTAGTGTTTCACGCCATATACACCCTATCATACGTCTGGTGCTAAATCCTTGGAAAGATTGCTTTGCTGATATTTCAGTAGCATGATTAGTTGTTGTTTTCGGCGTTTCAACCAATTGTTCTTCACTATGACTATTATCAGCTCCAGCATCAACAAGATAACGAATAAAGGCTTCTTCTAATGTGTTAGCCTTTTTTGCGCTAATTATATTATCTGGTGTATCACTCGCTAACACTTTACCCGCATGCATTAAAGAAATTCTATCGCATCTAGCTGCTTCGTTCATAAAGTGAGTTGTGATAAACACGGTGACTTTATCTTTTCTAGAAAGCTCGATAATTAAACGCCAAAAATCATCACGGGCAATGGGATCAACGCCTGATGTAGGCTCATCAAGAATAAGGATCTGTGGATTATGTACAACAGCAACTGATAATGAGAGTCGTTGCTTTACCCCTAAAGGTAAGCTATCGGGTAGATTTTGTGACTCTTGTTCTAAGCCAAAACGTTTAAGCAGTTCTTCAACTCGAGTGGGGATTTTACTTTCCTCAAGACCAAACAAGCGCGCATGTAATACCAAATTTTGTTCAACGGTTAACTCATTATATAAAGAAAAAGCTTGAGACATGTAACCTAAATGCCGTCTAACGTTAATATCACTGGCATCAATTGGTTTGCCAAATAGCCAAGCCTCTCCTGATGAGATCGGCAATAATCCCGTTAGCATTTTCATGGTTGTCGATTTACCACAACCATTTGAGCCTAAAAAACCAAATATCTCACCTTGTTTAATTGAAAAATTAACATGATCAACGGCAATAAAGTTGCCAAATTGTTTAGTTAAATTTTTGGCTTCTATTGCTATTTGTAAATCTTGATTAACATCTAAAGGAGGAATTTCAACAGCTTGATAAGCTTGTTTGGCACTTTCAGGCATTAACTGAATAAAGGCATCATCTAAATTATCTTTATTTGTTTGAGATAATAATGATTTTGGTGTGCCTGTTTCCAGAATCTTTCCACCATACATTGCCACCAACCAATCAAAGTTTTGCGCTTCATCCATATAGGCGGTTGCCACAATCACGCTCATTTGTGGCCTTTGTTTACGAATTTTATTAATCAATTGCCAAAATTGAGCTCGAGAAAGCGGATCAACCCCTGTTGTAGGCTCATCCAAAATTAATAAATCAGGATCATGAATTAATGCAGAACATAAGCTCACTTTTTGCTTCATACCGCCAGATAAGCGCCCTGCGGGTCTTGATAAAAAAGGATATAATCCAGTACTATGGGTTAACTCATCAATACGGCGCCTGCGCTCTGCGGCATCATTCCCAAATAAACGAGCAAAAAATTGTAAATTTTCTTCTACTGATAATGTAGGATACAGATTTTTACCTAACCCTTGTGGCATATAGGCAATTCGGGTACACACATTTTTACGGTGTGATTTATCCTTCATATCACCATCTAATACATAAACAGAACCGTCTTGAATAACATGAGCACCAGCAATGAGCGATAATAAACTCGATTTACCCACACCATCAGGGCCAATAAATCCAACCATACAACGCGGTGGAATCAAAAGATTAATATTATCAAGCGCACAGTTTTTTTTGTAGTGTAGCGTTACATTACTTACTTTTACTACTGCATCATCAAGGGATTTAGTTTCGTTAAGTAAAGCTAAATCCTTATTGTCTGAATCTGACATATGCTGTCTCCAATTATTTTGTTGGACATTTTGCAACATCAGATAAGCCGGCTGGCCATGGTGTATTCGTATCTAACCTAACCCAAGCAATGCCTGGTAATCCCGTTTTAACTTGAGAAATAAAGCATTTTAATAATTGAGGATCTAATTGTGCTTTAACTCTAAACATCAATTTTTGACGTTCATCTTTTGTTTCAACTGTTTTTGGCGTAAATTGAGCAACACTTGATACAAATGATATTTTGGCTGAAATCGCTTTATCGGGTAAAGCATCAAGAACCAGTCTTACTTCGTCACCAATACCAACTTTACCAGCGACTGTTTCTGGCAAAAAGAATGTTAAATAAACGTCGGACAGATTAACAAGATTCAATACCTTACCACCTGAAGGTAAAACTTCCCCCAGTTGCGCAATACGATATTGAATACGTCCATCAACAGGAGCAATTAAGGTGCTGTCATTAATATTCGCTTGAATTTCATTGATATTTGCCTGCGCAACTTCAATCGCCGCATCGGCAGTGGTAACTTGTGATTTAGCTGAATCTAACACCGCCTTTGCACTATTGACTTTAGCGGTATCATCATCAAATTGCTGAACCGAAATCGCCCCTTTTTGATAAAGTTCTTGAGTACGTTGTAAATGTTTATTAGCAATATCCAAATCACTCTCTTTTTGAGTAACAGCCGCTAAAGCAACAACTTTATCACTCATAGCTTGTCGATGTTGAGCTTGGGCTTCATTTAATTGTGCTTGTAAGGTATCAGTTTGCATAACCACTAGTGGTTGTCCTACCTTGACAAAATCGCCTTCATCAACGTTAATTTTTTCGATTCTACCCGCTAGTTTAGTTGAAATATTGATTTCCGTTGCTTCAATACGCCCATTACCACTAATAAAATTCGAGCCATATCCATCAGTTTTTAACTGCTGCCATAAAATGAAAACGATAGCAACAACCACAACAGCAATAATAACCCATTTTCTGCTTATTTGTTTCATGAATAACACCTTTTTAACACGGTTTATAACAAATCTAAACGAAGTAACAAATCGTTATAGGGCATTTACTTGTATTGGTTAAATAATAGCAAATGTTTATAACAAATAAAATCTGTTCATAAAACAAACGCAATAAAAGCTAAAAACTTATAGCATGTGAAATACTTTAATATTTTCTTAAATAACAATAATATTGTTATATATGTAGCGGTGTAGATATATCTATCATTATTTAATATTTCGAATATAATCTTTTAACAATATAAGGATGTAAAATAGAAACTGGCAACATATATAATTTACCCCAAATATTATGATTTTTAACTGAGGCAATTAAATATAATGTATTTTTATTTGAATTATCGTGCTCATCTATAACAATAATGCAGACACAAACATCCAAATGGGAATCTTTTACAACTAATGTAAGTTTATTGTCGGTTTCCTCTGTAATAGTAAAAAAATGAACTATATTGTTTAAATTTGAATCATGATTCTCTTTTCGAGAACGGCTAAAACCGTTAATAGGCTTAATACCAACTGCTTTCACTAAACAATCCCTTATTCTAAAGAGTATTTCTAACCATTTAGGTTGGTGAGATGTCATTATTTCATAGGCTTGATATGCGGTCAGATTTTTAGAAATCGCTTTTTTCTGGTAATCTAAGTAATCTATTTCATTTGCAATTAAAGTAGCATTACTCGGCAATATCTGGCGTGTTTTTTTAATATTTTCTTGTTTTCTGCTCATATGATTAATATTTTTAGTTAACAAAATAGCAGGTTATAATCGCACAAAATACCAACAATAAATTCGTAAATCAATAGAAAACAAGCTACCTTAGTTAAGAATACAACAATCGTTTCTTAGTCATTATACATATGACTTTAATTAGAAATAGCGTTACTTATAATTAATATCTCAATAGATTAAATGGTCAATTGAAAAACCATGGTAATTTATATGCAAACACGAATGTAAATGTTATGCTTACAGTATTAAAAATAGATAACTTCAAACTACTATTTAAAGGGGGATTTTATGTTTCTGCCTTCTTTTTTAACACTTTATAACAAATTTAGTTTTCCCCCCCAATAATGAGCAATGTTACTAATGAAAAAGTTACTAATGAAAAATTAGGTTATTCTAACCAACAGCTCATCAAGAAAGTAGCTACTTATGATTATTGTTCTGTTTGCTTCATTTCTAACTTTCCCATTTAGGTTATCAAACAACTTAAATGCTAAATTAAATAAAGATTATTATAAGAAGTAAAGGAGTTGTATTTTGATATTACAAATTATATTGATGATTATCATTGCCTATCTTGGGGGATCACTTTCTGGTGCCATGATTATCAGCCGAATCATGCATTTGCCTGATCCTTCTGAACATGGCTCACATAACCCCGGTGCAACCAATATTTTACGATTAAATGGCAAATTACCCGCTATTTTTGTTTTAATTTTTGATATGTTGAAAGGTGCCATTCCCGTTTATATAGCTTATCGGCTTGGAGTGACACCTTTCTTTTTAGGGATTATTGGTATTTTTGCTTGTTTAGGACATATCTTTCCCTGTTTTTTTCATTTTCGTGGTGGCAAAGGCGTTGCAACTGCCTTAGGTATGATGATTCCAATAGGTTTTGATTTTACAGGTTGTTTTATTCTGACTTGGTTACTAGCGCTATTGATTACTGGCTATTCATCCGTGGCTGCGATTGTTGGCTTTCTTATGGCACCTTTTTATGTTTGGCTATTTAGACCTGAGCTTACTTTACCCGTTTCTATGCTTTCATGTTTGATTATTATTCGCCATAATAGTAATATTGCACGCCTTTTAAAAGGTGATGAATTAAAAAGTTATCATCGTGCAAAAATAAAAAATGACTAAAATCTATCAATAAATAAGTATAGATTTAACAATTTATTATGTAAATTGTTGTCAGCTAAGTACTATTGTACCTACGAATTTGCCTACAATTTTTCAATTTTCACCAACATTAAATACACCTTTAAAATAATTCTTATTTAATAGATTATTGAAAATAAGGTATTATTAACCTAACAATTTAAATCTGCGAGAAATAGATTAATTCATGCAAATAAGTCCATTACTAGAATCTCTTATGGAAGCACTGCGTTGTTTACCTGGTGTTGGTCCAAAATCAGCACAACGAATGGCCTTTCATTTATTACAACGAAATCGACAAGGCGGTATTAAATTGGCTCATGAATTGCATGAGGCAATGATAAATATAGGCCATTGTAAAGAGTGTCGAACATTCACCGAGCAAAATATTTGTTCTATTTGTAAAAATGCTCGCCGTCAAAGTAGCGGACAGCTTTGTGTGGTCGAAACACCAGTTGATATCGTTGCCATTGAACAAACTGGGCAGTATAGTGGTCGTTATTTTGTATTATTAGGCCACTTATCACCATTAGATGGTATCGGCCCTAACGACATTGGCCTTGATTTATTAAAAATCAAACTAGCATCAGAACCAATTAATGAAGTCATTTTAGCCACTAATCCAACCGTTGAAGGCGATGTGACAGCTAATTACATTGCACAAATGTGCGCAGAGTTTAATGTAACAGCAACTCGAATTGCTCATGGTGTACCAGTTGGTGGTGAACTCGAAATGGTTGATGGTACAACACTTTCTCATTCATTTATTGGTCGTCAAAAAATAGAGTTTTAGTGTGACTTGATCTCGTGGCCTAGTTTATCATATAGCATATTAGTTATGTGATTAGTTAGTTATATGATAGTTAGTTATGCGATGGTTAGCTAGACCATAATAATTATGCAAAGAGGATAAATATGAAATATAAAGCCGTTGCCTTTGATATGGATGGTACATTACTTACCAGTAATCGTTTAGTTCTGCCAGAAACAGCCAATATGATCAAAAAAATAAGCGATCAAGGTGTAAAAGTGATTTTAGTTTCAGGGCGCCATCATTCTGTAATTTATCCTTATTATTACCAACTTAACTTATCGACGCCAGCAATTTGCTGTAATGGCTCTTATCTTTACAATTTTGAAAATGAGCAATTGTTTGCGGGAAAACCAATGACAAAAGATCAAGCAAAAACATTATTGGAGTTAGTTAATCAGTATAAGATACATACTTTAATTTATACTGATCAATCGATGACTTATGAAGTTCTTGATGATCATCTTGAAAGTTTTTTTAAGTGGGTTAATACACTACCCACCTTTTTACAACCAGAAATCAAAAAAGTGAATAGCTTTGAAAAACTGATAGATGAATCTGCCTCAATTTTCAAATTTGCCACAAGTAGCCATAATATATCTGCATTGCAACAGTTTTCAAATGCAGTAGAGGCATTAGATATGTTTTCATGTGAATGGTCTTGGTCAAATAGAGCGGATGTTGCAGTGAAAGGCAATACCAAGGGTAATGGTTTAACGCATTGGGCAGAACACGAAAATATTGATCTAAGTGAAATAATTGCTTTTGGCGATAGTTATAATGACATCAGTATGTTATCTGTTGCTGGATTAGGAATTGCAATGGGGAATGCTGATGATGAAGTGAAAGCTAAAGCAAGTTATGCCATTGGCGATAATAATAGCCCAAGCATCGCAATAGAACTAGAAAAACTCTTTTTATAATTGATTAGTTAGTAATAATAAAATATGTTTGAAATTATTTACCAAGATGACAATCTAATCGCTATTAACAAGCCATCTGGTTGGCTTGTACATCGCAGTTGGCTAGATAAACATGAAACGGTTGTTGTTATGCAAACTTTGCGAGATCAGATAGGTCAACATGTGTTTCCCGTTCATCGGCTTGATCGACCAACATCAGGAGTACTATTATTTGCGCTCTCTAGCGATATAGCACGAATAATGTCTGAACAATTTGCAACGAAGCAAATTGAAAAAACTTATTATGCCATTGTGCGAGGTTACGTGGAAGGTGAAGCTATAATCGATTATCCTTTAGTTGAGGAATTAGATAAAATCGCCGATAAATTTTCTGATAAAAACAAGCCAGCACAAAATGCAGTGACTTTTTACCGAGGTATTAGCAAAATTGAAATACCCATTAAAGTGAGGAAATTTGATAGCGTAAGATACAGTTTTGTCGAATTAAAACCACAAACAGGTCGTAAACATCAATTAAGACGCCATATGAAACATATTTTTCACCCTATTTTAGGGGACAGTAAACACGGCGACCTTCATCAAAACCGAGCATTTGCTGATTATTTCGGTATTAAACGATTAATGCTTCATGCCCATACACTGAAAATCACACACCCTATTGAACAAAAGCAAGTAATATTAAAAGCTACGCTCGATCCTAATTGGCAAAATATCTTATTAAATTTCAAATAACCATTTTTGTGCTTTAATGAAATTGCTTTTTTTTTAGGTAATTACATAGTATCATTTTTGTCACTTTCCTTAGATGCCATTTTTTAATTTATCTACATTTTTATTTTATCTAGGAAAGCACTTATAAATTTAAATAAATCTATAATAGGAATGAAAATGAAAACAATTATTAAATTTTTTAG
>NZ_LZGX01000063.1:0-18295 GCF_001690825.1 Gilliamella sp. Fer1-1 | reverse complement strand
TGAACCACTATTTTTTATTTGATTAAATTTTAAAAATATAAAATCACGATCTACAGATGGCAATTTATCAGCCAGTTCATTAAAAAAAGCAGTAAAATCTGAAGCTATTTTAGCTCTATTCTTATCTTGTTCTTTGGTTAATATTTTTATATCCGCATTTATAATTTTCAAATCATCATTAATTTTGGATATTTTAATTTTTAAATCGTTTAGTATTGCATAATATTTATCTTGAGATTTTTTCTCACCTACACTTTGGATATACGCATCAATTGATGCTTTACTTGAGGTTATTTTCAGCTGATTAGATAGGGTTTTATACTCTTCATCAAGCCCAATTTTTTTATTCAATAAAGAGTTTAAGTCTTGTTCAATTTTTTCAATTTTTGATTGAGTATCCTTTATATTTTCGTTTAATAGAAAAGAACTAAAATCCAGTTTCATTCTTTCTTTGGATTGTTGTTCGGTTAAGAAAGAATCGCACTTACTGCATCTAATTGAGTGATTTTTATACGATTCATTATCGTATTTTAAGATCTCTTCAAGCTCTCTTATTTCTAATTTAAGAGAATCTAATTCAACCTGTTTTGAATATATTTGCCCATTATAAGTAGACAGTTGCTGATTAATCGTATTAATTATTGATAAATACTTTTTCAGATCTTCTTTATACTCATCTTCATTTACAAAAGAATTCCAATTTTCAGTTAAAATAAATTGGTCTTTAAGAGTTAATAATGAATTGTGATTGCTTGTTAATTCACTATGTTCCTTTTTTAATTTTCCTTTTTTTTCTTCTTTTTCAAGATGTTCATTACTTTTTAAGTTAAGAACATATTCAAAAATAGATTTTGGCATATCTTTTGAGTCATACCAAGCTAAACTAGCTGTATTCCTAAATGGCGTTCCTTGCCAAGAAGAATCTTGATCTATATAAAACAAACTAAGGATAGCTGCAGCAACAACTTGGCTTAGATTCTCACTATTTTTGGTGCGCAATTTAATTTGCATATTCAATAAATTGGCAAACCATTTAGAATATTCGCCCTCATCTAAAAGTTCGTCTCTATCATATACTTTATAGTACTTATGATGACGTATTATCCATCCCTCTTGATTATTATGAGTAAAATACAACTTAAAAATCATTTGGGTATATTTCCAAGTTTTTGTAAAACTTTTAATATTCATTCCCAAACAATAGTAAATTGATTTCAGCAAGCTTGATTTACCAACAGTACCCTTTTGAGAATAAATAACATTAGAATTAGGTGAAAAATGAAACTCATTAGCTACTTTATTTATTTTGTCTAAAATGACAAAGCGCTTAATAATCATTTATTACGCTCCAAAAACTTTTCCGAAACAATATCAATAAGAACGGCATAAATATCTGCTTGAAAATTATCACATAATTTTTGATAAATACTATGTATAAAGGAAAAACCATAGCTTTCTAACTCTTCAATATAGAAATCACTATCAGCTATTCTAGCTAAAATATCTTTTCTTAAATTCCTTAATTTGCTATTAAGCATATAGAATTTTAACTCTATATCTCTTCTTTCTTTTTTACTCAATAACTCATCTTCAACTAATGATTCTAAAAAATTCATTCTAAGCTTTGGTAGCTTAGTAATTATGCTACAAAGACTAAAAATGTTTTTTAGTTCTTTGTGGGTTATTTTTTTACTTTCAATCACATTTTTATTATGAATACTTGCTTTTTGTTCACTTTTTAAATCTATTTGCCTAAATAGTTCATTGAGCGCATTAATTCCAGCATAGTCATCCATCGTGATTCCCTTCTTTGTCATATAACCGAGAAGTATTAGTTCCGCTTGTGATAAATCATTTTTAAAATTAGAAAAAACTATTTTAGTTTTATCTAATTCATTTTGAATTTTCTTTTCATCACCAGAAAATAAATTTTCTTGCTGCAGACATTTTAAAAATTCTTCCTTTTGTTTTTCAGAATAATCATAAACAAAATTATCGAATATATTACAACTAGATTCAGATAAGTCTTTTATATCTTTTTTACTGAAAGTATCTAGAGTTACAACTTTATAATAATCGACTTTTTCTTCCTTGTTTAAAAGTTTATATAAAATAGAATTTTTATTTTTCGGAACTTTAATTAAACTGTTAATACTTAATTTTTGCCCTTTTACTTGCAGGTGGAAATTTTTTTCTGAGAAAAAAACTACAATGTCCTCTTGATTTTCAACAATGATATAAAAATTATCCACGTTAAAATTATTAATAGCAATTTGAGCAATTACTGCTTTCTGGTAATTAAAACCTCTTATACTATATGCACCACCACTATCAATAGTCATAAATAACACACAATATATAATCAATAATGGTGATTATATATAAATAAGAATGCATTTTCTTTATGTTTATACAAACAGTGTTTTTTTATACAGTAAACCTTTTTTATAAATTTTGATAATTTTTTTTAACTATTAATTGAATTTGTTTAGAATAAAAACTTAATTGATCAATAAAACCATCTTCGGGTGATGCTTTTATTCCACTTGGCAGCAAAGTATTGGCTCCCACAAAAAAATGGAAGCCAATTTTTCTAAACCGCTTATGCAGCGGTAATCTAGATTATATAAAACATAGCTTATTGTTTTAACTAAATTTTAACCAATTTTCACAAAATAACCATTTTTTCTAGCACTTAAATTAATTTATATTTTTCAATAAATTAGAAAACAAGCTAAAAAAAGGGTTGTTGAGTTTAGGCTCAAAAAACACTAGAAAAAACCTTAATAAAATCAATGCGTTTTCTGAACGATTTTTAGTTCCCTAAAAAACTATGTAACTACCGAGATCTTGGTATCGCTCAATTGCTGCTCAAGTTCTAATATAAGTTCTTGAGTGCCTTGCAATGATAGCCAGTAGCTAGGGTTGTTTTTCTTTTTTCCTCAGCTTGCTTTATGCAACGCATTAAGATTAAACTGACCTTCTTTATCTGTTGTGCAAGATTATAAAATTACATCACCTATTACGTCATGAATTTTAGCGAACACATAAATTTCAGCCATTTTTAATTTGTCACAAACAAAATCTTTACTTTTATGTGTATTTTTGGCTAATTGACGACAAGATTGTTGATTGATATAAACTGATTTAAGAATAGAATAAGAAATAATATCTATTTTTGATAAGCACAAAATAGCTTTATCAACTATTTCAGCTTCATCTTCACTGAGTAATGGGCGAGGGTCAACGCCATTATTATCGTTAAGAATTGATGGCGATTTATATGGGTATTCTAAACCCGTTCTTATACTACGTCTAACATTAGCCCATGCGACAAGGACTTGTTTAATATCTCTCTTCATATACTCTCCGTAAAATTATAGAGAGGAACTTCACAGAAACAGTCTGCACTCTGCTATTCTGCTCAAACTCCACAATAATGTCATTTTAACATTTAGGTGTCTAGACGTAAAGAAGCCTAAAATTATTTGTCAATAAACTTTAAAAATTGTTACGTTATTACATTCATCCCAAAAACACGATCCAAAAATTGAATTAATAACAGTATTTGTGAACCGTATTTTTGTTCCCACTCGTTAACATTTTTATGCAGTTCATTGTGATGAGTTCGGCAAAGAGGCAATGTAAATATATCATGTGACTTGCCACCCATTTTGCCTTGCCCGTATCCAATAATATGGTGCGGATCATCAGCTTGTTTACCACAGCATACACACGGTTGCGTTTTTACCCACTGGGTATATTTTTCACATTCCCAGCGTTTTAATTTTGGTCTCAACATAAATGATGCGGGGGATTCAGGATCTACTGCTATTTTCTTAACTGGTTTAGATAGTGCTTGTAGGTGTTGGTATGTGTTATTTATTTCATTTTGTAATCTAGGCTCTGAACGGTCATCACTAGCAACTAATTCAGATTCTTTATAAACAGATTTTATTTCTTCAATTGGCCTATTATGTAGTAATCTGGCCATGTTCTCAGGTATGAGTTCATGCAGTTTGTTGATTACGGCCCACCAAGCCAGTTCTTGAATTGATAACCGATGGTTACTATCATGCTTTAACTGGTTTATAATGCATTCAATTAGAAATTGTTTTAAGTTGCGCTTTGCTAGCGTTTTCACATTGTCATCAATAACTAAATCTTTATTGTGATGCCAGCACACACGAATAGCTGAATAGCCAATTTTTTCATTCACTAATTCATGATGACAATACTCACCATCTTCTAACTGGCATTTATACCGTTGATTTAACCAATAATCAAAGTTATATAGATTTTTTAGTTTGTTAACTACTGCGTCATGTAATATAAATGGATCGATATATTTATTATTTAATAATGGTTGTTCATCTTGAATAATGCCCGATTTAATACCTGCGTGCTCGTCGCCACTTTGAGAAATAATAATACGATTTCCAGTACTCAATTTTTTTAATAACTCTGCACCTGGTTTAAGAATTATTAATCCAAGTCCTGGTTGGCAATATGGGGTAAGTATCGCTTTCATTATGACACTTTAGCGTTTTGCATTAGCTTTAGTAATTCTTTAAATCTACTATCATAAAAATGAGGTTGCGTTTCTCTAGGATTATTCGGTGGGGTGAGATTTTTGCCATATAACAATCCATATGCAGTGATTGACCAAAACTCTTTATCTTCACCTGTTTTAACACTCTTACGCTTATTGCGCTCAACAATGCCTAAATCTTTCAATATTGCATAGGCCACGGTCGTTTTTAATGGAACTTCATATTTTTGTAGTAAATGCGTTAATGAAAAAGATACACGGCTAGAACCATCGACTGAGTCACTCGGTGCATCTACTGCATAATTAGGTAATAGGCAAGGTACCCCTGAATATTTTTGTAATTCTTGATACCCTTTTAGTTTAGCCGAATTAGATAAATTCAAAGTTCTAGATGCTGATTCTAAAATCATCAAGCCGATATTAACTTTATCCACTTCTGATGATTTTCTAACTACAACAGAATCAAATGTACGAATAACTTTTAGATTAAATGCAGGACTAATCCACATTGCATAAGCATAAACAAGCTCTTTACAAGCGTATGTCCCTCGCTCAGTACCACCATGTACCACTTCCAAAGCAGGGATTCCTGCTTTGACAAATTCTTTAGTTATTTCTTGTATTAACTCTTGAGCTTGTTTATTTTCAAGCCATAAAGATGGGCGGTTTTTATTTAGTTGTCCTGATGCTCGATGAAGATCGTTTAAGCAATACAACCCCTGCTTATTTTGACGAATAATAACATTTTCAATAGCAATTAATTGATTCATTTTTTTAATACTCCACTTTCTTGTTTTTCACATAAACCAGTCTGCAACTCTGACTCATTTGATAAATTACATAACGTAACAATTACCCCAAATTAAACCATGATAATGGGTATATTTGTTACAACCATTTTTAGGTTTATCGCTTATATCAATACCATGATGACATTTTCTTTTGTTATCATTAGTATTCTCATAATAATCACATGTAGCACATGCTTTTTTATCTGGATTATAAAAACATTTCGATTCATGTAATTTCATACCTTGTTTAGTTTGCAATGCTTTCTTACAACCATTGTACCCACATGCGTATGCTTTAATTTCGTACATTTACTTCCCCCTTGTTTTATATTAATAAAATTAATACCAAGTGGAAAATAGAATAGGAGATCACCGATTAACGGAAATATTGATGTGGCACTACCTACCACCATAGATTGGCTCCTATACTCCACTTGTTTTTCACTTAACATCTGCCTTGTTAAGCACCTTTTCGCAACATGTCAGTCTGCACTCTGACACTGTTAATATATACATTATATAAAATTATAAAGAAAATGAAAGATGTAAAATGGTATATTTACTGTTTTTATTGGTTGATAAACTTGAAGATATAACAAAGCGGAATGATGGCTCCGAACAAATAAAGTCGAATTTTTATCGTTCGGAGGCGTTATACGTATAGTTAGGAAATTACAAAATCAACTTTTACGTTACACGCATCAAAATATTTAAAAATTGTCGCCATATTTGCCTTGTCTGGATGCTTTTCTAATTTGTTTAAGTTTGATGGTGCAACGTTCATTTTTCTAGCTAGCTCTGATTGTGTTAAGTTTGCATGTTCTCTTGCCTCAATTAACGCCTCACGCAATTTCCAAGCCCTGTTAGCATCTTCGTACGCTTTTTTAGCTTCAGGAGAATTGAGCATTTCTTTTTTTAATTCTTCCCATGTTGTGTTATGTTTAGTCATTTTCAATCATCTCCTTTAATCTTTCACGTGCTATTTTGAGTGACGCGCTCGGTGTTTTTTCTGTTTTTTTCACAAATGCATGTAGTAAAAATATTACGCTTCCTTTTTGATATGCGTAGATAGTTCTCGCTATATTATTTCGTTCTATGCATCTTAGCTCAAATAAACCGTTCCCCAACGCTTTGCTGTCTGGCATTCTCAATTGTCCCCTGACCTCCAATTTGTCAATCAGATTAGCCATCTTACCTTTTAGCTCATCTGATAGCTCCAGTAGCTCTTCTTTTGCTTGGTTATGAATAATTATATTAAACACCTAAATACTCCGCCAGTTGTTTAAATTAATAATACTATTTTATATTGTAATATAAAGTTATTTTTTTTAATAAAATTATATTAAAACATAAAGCAAAGCTGAACTGTGTTTTTGATGAGAGTTACATTATCGTTATTGAAACAGATTCGAATACATACATTTTAATATGATAAATAATAGATTTAAAAAAACAAAAGCCCGGACATCAGGCTTTTTATTTATTTTCTATGTCCTCTTTTCACAAATGCTTATTAAAACCGCTCCTCTATTATCATCACACCACTCTGATTCAATTTGCTTGATCTGACTATCATCAACCCAAACCCCTGCTGTTGTAAGTGAATCAAACAACGCCTTAAAATAATTATCCATATCACGCCTAATATTATTAGGCGGATAAAATTCAACTTTGACAGCAACATTATCTGTAATTGGTTTAGGCTTCTTTTTTAACTGCTCATATACTGCAGCAATAACTTCACTTTTATATCTGCGACCTTTAGCACTTAATAACGTTCTTCCATTTAAATTACGCCAATACTTGTTCATTGATGGAGGGAATGGCAAAACCAAAGTTATCATTCGCTATTTACCCCTTTATGCTTTGTTGTGTTGATGCTTTTAATACCCAGCCTTGAAATGCTGATTCCATATTTTTTCTTAAATATCCGCCCTTTCGGTCCTTTCTTAAATGAATATCAGGACACCCTTTTTTACGCATTGTTTTTTCAAACTCCATGCGTTCTAAATTAATATTTATCATTATTTGACCCTACATTCATATACAACATTACCAACATAAAAAGCATTAAGCTTTTGACATTCTGTTGATATTTCACTATGTGCAACACTATATCCGATGAAGAAAATAGAAATAAAAGTTACTGCTAATGCAAATGCTTTCACGGCATAGCCTCCATTCTATTTACCAAAAACCGAGCAGCATTATTGATTTGCTCTGGCGATAGCCGATCAATAATCATTTTGTTAATACTTTGTCTAACCTTTGTTTGTGCCTCAATCTTTAAATATTTGGCATTTTCAATTGAATCAAAAATTCTATTTACTTCTTTTGGCCAGACTGTATTAACATTTTGAACTGGTATGTTTACCTTAATTTTTTCGTATGTTTTAAATATTTCATCACGCTCAATGAATGAAGCACGACAATCACCAAAAGAACGAGGATTAAATACCGCAAAAAGTGATCCTCTATTATTCCCATGAATTTTTTGTTTATTGTCAGCTCTAACAAATGAAATACGTCCGTTTACAATAAAATAAATTTCACTTGCTAATTTACGTAACTGATTAAACCAGTCGACAGACGTATCAACTGGCAGCAGCATGACGGTACCCACTCCCAGATCGGCTGCTTCTCTCGCCCTTTTTACCCAAGGTAGAATATTAGAGTAAGGAGGATTACAGAATGCATAACCACTTTTTAAATGCGCCCATCCGTTAAGTGCTGAATCATATGACTCTGTTAAATAATTCGGATGTAGGTGATTATGATCACTTGCAGCAACATCACAAACAAAACTAAATCGGGCATTCAGATATTCATATAATTCAATCGGTGTTTGCCATAGATCTTTTATATCTGAATCGGTTTTGCTTTTTGAATGTTTATAATCAACTTTAGCCATTTTCTGCTATACTCCTTTTTGCTTTCTCTCTCGCCCTTTCTCTCATTGCGTTTACCTCGTCAGAATGACTATAAAATACACCGTAGCCTGTGCACGTTTTTTTATCTTCAAGCTGAACCCGAATTTCAGGAATGACGTCACCCTTACTCAATTTTTTTGCCCATTTGTTAATTAGCATTTCTGCACGCTTTTCAACCTCAAATTCTGATTGGTTGTATTGGCGCATGTGCTTTCTAAGGTCGGTAACAATCCAGTACATAACCGGATGAGACCAGGGAAATTGCTCCGCTGTTTGACATGAAAAACCAATCTCAGCACTATACTTGTTGAACTCTCGCATAACTTGAGCAACTGTTGGTAACCCCATATCTGATGCCTCGCCCTCTTTGCACCATGAAATAAATTGACCAGGTGATGGAACAAATGGCGTGCTTTGTTGACGTGCTTTCTTCATACCTATTTCAAACTGACGTAATGTGGTTATGCCGTTTTCTTTAAATGCAAGTAACCATTGGTTTTTGAACTCATCAAGATCTAGCTGAGTTTTTATTAACGCCGTTATTGCAGGGAATACCTGTTTTAATTGGATAAATAATTTGTTAAAGTTTTTTTCAATTTCACAATTAATTTTGGGCGTTCCCATACTTGTATTTTTTGGGCTAAAATTTTGCTTTATTGCCATTTCAGATGCTGTGTAAATTTCGTTTAACGTTTTCATTGGAGAACCTCCTCACGTAACCACCCTGTACTATTCCAGTCAATTTCAGACGATTTGTTTACCGCAGTTTTGTTATCAGATAGCATTTGAGTTGTGAGGGTCATCCATTTCTCAGAAAGGCTCGATGGTGACAAAATATTTTTAAACCAAAATTCATGATGATTAGCCCAATCAAAAACTTCTAATATTTCTCGTGTACGCTTGTTGACTCGTTTTTTTAACAGCCGAATTTCATTGCTCCACCGTGGCCAATTAGGTTCTTGGTAAGTAGGGTTAATCTCAAGCACTTTTTGATAAATATACTGGGCTACTTTCAAATCATCTTTTGAACCCCAGTATTTTCCGTTTGCTGAATAAATTTCAGCTTGAGGGTGTTTTTCTAAAAATTGGGATAATTTATCAGCGTCGGAAATTTGACTAAAATTTCCAGACCCTAATTTATTATTATTTATATTATTATTATTTATATATGGATCGGGTCCAATGGCTGACCGGTCAGAATCTGGACCGTGAGAAATTTCCATATCTTCATTTTTCTTTATTTTACAATGGGTAACGTTACTTTTTGCATTTTCTGACAGTCCAATTTCTGAACCGTCAGGATTTGGACCGTCAGAGTGTGATAGTCCAGATTCTGGACTGTGAGAATCAATAGCTAGTTTGGCTATTTCAAACGCTAATTTTTGCAATTTTTCAACATCCAGATGGTAAAGATTACTATCATTCCTTTGCTTATTTCGTCTTGCTTCACGTTTTAACCAACCATCCTTTTCTAAATCACTTAATGCAGTTAATACGGCACTTCTACTTGCGCCCAATTGTTTTACAATAGTAGGAATTGAAGGATAACTAATCCCTTCATCATTAGAAAAATCAGCCAGCCTTAGCATAACTAAAAGTTTTACACCTTTAATATTATTACTGGCACAAACATCCCAAACATAAGAAGTCAACTTAGTACTCATGGATTAACCTCTTTGTTTTTGGTACAGAAATGCCCACAAAAATTCAACAAATTGGTGGCTGACAGGTACCCATGTGTGATTTATCATGGCTTCATATTCAAAGCCTGATTGTGAAAACTTACAACGCAATTGCGTTACGGTACAATTTAGTGTTAAACTATTCATGCGACGAATACTCCACAAGTGTTTTTTCGCAACCGACCGATAGCCTTCTGCAAAATTGCTATCGGTCACCCTTCCCAAAAATCATCTCAGTTCTAACGATAATTTCACTTAATCTCGTACTTTTTGTGATTACTTTTAATTTTTCAATGTATGCTTAGTTTCACTAAACTACTTTATTCCGAATTACAGACCAATTAATATCAGGACGGAGATCTTCGCATTTAACAGCTCCGTATGTTTTGTCTTCTATATCAATTGCTTTTTCTATTGCTATTGAGTTAACGTTGTTTAACCATTGCCATACTTGTGACTTAGAGACTTTAAGTTTTTTAGCCGTCTCTACTTGAGAGCCACCAAAGAAATCAACGACCTTTTTTATTGCTTGATTTTTCTTTTCCATATTGCTCCATGTATAAAAATAAAACACACAACAATAAAAGTATAATTTTACTATACAAATAAGTAAAGTTTTTTTATACGACAAAAGTATAAATTTACTTTACTATTCTAAAAAAGGAGAAAGTATGGATTTAAATGTCGCAGAATGGGTTAAACAATCCCGATTAAATGCTGGTTATACACAAGAGCAACTAGCTGAAAAATTATCAATGACTAAAGGGAATGTTTCAGCTTTTGAAAATGGCAGAACATCACCTAGTTTTAATGTCATGTTAAAAATATGTCATATTTGTGACGTATCGTTGCCAACAAATGAATTAAAAAACCCAACTGAAGAAACTGCAGTGATAATTGATGAATTAACAGTTAGAGCGGAATGTGAAATGGGTGAATACAATGATTACTTTGAGCTTAGAGGTGGTTTATCTTTTAGTAAAGAATGGTTGAAAGAAATGGGCATCAATCCAAAATATTGCTATGTAATATACGCAAAAGGTTTAAGTATGTATCCGACATTACAGGATGGACAAGCTGTTTTAATTGATACAAGCCAAACAATGCCAATTGAAAATAAAGTTTATTTGATAATGAGAGATCTTAACGGTCTAATCATAAAGCGAATTACTAGAGATAAAAATGGGGACTGGATCTACACCAGTGATAACGCGGAGAAAAGCACATTTCCAAATATGTATGCTTTTCGAAATGATAAAATAATTGGGCGTGTTGTTTGGACTGGAGGTAACGCCGGTCTGTAACCTGTAACAAATAGCATCATAAGCAATTGAAATAAAATAGATAATTGAATGGAGAAAGGTAATACGTATGAATAATTTTAAAAACAAGTTAGATAATCACTCAGAACACGTTAAAAAGGTTGGAAGTCACTGCAATACGGAAGAAACAACTAAACAAGCGTTAATATTACCATTGCTTGATATTTTAGGATTTACGCCATATGATCCAACGAAAGTAAAAGCAGAATTTAAAGCCGATTTTCCTGGAGAAAAAGCTAACGAACGTGTTGATTATGCTCTTTTTTGTCAAGATTTGCCTGTGATGTTTATAGAGGCAAAATCATGGAGTGAAGAATTAACTAATCATTGCCCTCAACTTTCAAGATATTTTAATGCAACCCCAGAAGTAGCTGTGGCGGCAATAACAAATGGTAGAGAATGGAGATTTTTTACAGATTTAGAACAAAAAAACATTATGGACTCAAGCCCTTTCTTAAAAATTAAGATCGAAGAATTACAAGATAATGATTATGAACAACTTTATCAATTTAGATACGATCAATTCAAACCAGAAGCATTAAGAACATTAGCAGAAGAAAGTATTTATTTTTCATTATTCACTAAAACAATAACTTCAACCTTGAGAGAAGCGCCGATTGATTTTGTTAAATATGTAGCAAACAAATCAAACATATCAAGACAACTAAATCAAAAATTTCTTGATAGTATTACACCAATTGTAAAAAATGCAATTGAAAGAGCTGTAAGTAACATGGTTGTTGTTGGCTTAACAGGAAAAAAAGAAATATCCGATGACTTATCAAGTGATAATGAAGAAAAAACAATACTTGATGAAAAAGCCGATATTATAGATCCGGATAATAGTAAAATTATTACTACTTACTCTGAAAGAGTTTTATTTGAACATATTAATTCAATTATAGATGATAATGAATTAACATATAAAGACACCGAATCATATTTTAACGTGCTTTATCAAAATAAATCCAATAGATGGATAGTTCGATATTACGATAATAAACAACGCCCATCAATTCAATTACCAATTGAGTTAACCGACAAAGTAAAAGACGAGGTTAAGAGAGCTGGATTAGAAATTGGTGCAGGCGAGCAAATTATTATTGATAAACCAGAAAATGTATTAAGAATATCGGGGTTAATCATCGATGCATATGAATACACAAAAAATGATGAAAATTTCAAAAGAAAATAAAAATTTCTTTTAATTTATTTTTGTAAAGCCCTATCAGGGCTTTTTTTATATCTAAAATTCTTCTTCCTGCAATGTTAAATCATATATTAGATTAAAAAAAAAACAATCAGTATATTTTTTTTATACTTTTGTATAAAAATAGTTTACATTAAGTATAAATAAACTATACTTACACGCATCAAATCAACTTAACAAAAGTTGAAGCTCTTTAAAAATCAAAACATCTAATTAATAGTTCTTGTTGTCAGTTCGTCGTATTTAAACCCCGTTTCTGACTCCATGAATTCTATTGCTGAAATTGGATAACCGCATAAAGTGCATGAGATGCTTTTCACAAAAGCAGCTTCGTCATGTGGACTTAGTGGAGGTTCATGTTCGAAAAGATATTCGTGGCTTTGGCATATAACACAACTGTGTTTTATTGTTTTTATCTTGTCCATAGTATAGAGCTGTTAGTTAGAGTTATTCATTATAATAAAGCACTGATTTTATATACAGTGTTTTTATTAATGAATTGTTTTGATAGTTCTTTAAAAATCAGGAACAGTATTAACTAAGTGTTTAATCATTATGGAGGTTTTTATGGTAGCTCAAGATAATTTTTTATCTGGAACAGATAAAGAAAAAATAAAAGACGCAATTTTAGAAAGCATCTCTAAAATAGATGCTAATAGTTACCGCTTTAGCTTTGAAGAATTAGCCTTACGAGTTTGCAAGGCTATTAGTGCTGTTAATTCTTATCCAGATGATCAAAGTTAAGCTCAAGATCATTCTCTAACCGTGACGATAACTCTAAAATAAAATCAGCTACATCATCAGCCGATTGTTTATCATAAGAGTCAGGAGAAATTATTGCATTTGAGTTAGTTTGTAAAATTTCTCTCGCTATTGCTATAGCAAATTTTTCTGCCTGATGTTTTTTCATATTGTTTCCTTTTAAAAGGGTCGGTTTTTGGCGATTCCGATCTTACCACGATGGCTGTGAGTGGTTAAATAACCAGCTTACTACTAGTTCTTATTATCAGATGTCAGTGATGACTGTTCTGGTTTCTTTTCTACTGTCGTAGGTTTAGGTTTAGGGGGATAATGCTCTAATCCAATAACATTGTCTAATTGTTTTTCTTGTTTAGCCATTATTTATTTCCTTCTTTTTGAGGTTTAGGTTCGGGACGTTTGTTACTATTTCGGTGATATTTATCTGTATCATCTTTTTATTAGTGAAATCTGTAGTCGATATTTTCACACTCCCTTTACTGACAATTAATATTGAACCTATATTTTATAAAAAACTATTTAGCTCTTTAAAAATCAGGAACAGCATTAACCAAATGTATTTTATATTTGGGGTTAATTTTTGATAAAGCTTTTGTAGTCTTTTTCTTCGGGAAGATCGCCAGCAAACCATGCAGCTAATTTTTGAAGTCTAGACAAAGAAACGACACTATCACGATCAACTTCTGCTCTTAAAACAATTGTAGTTCTTTGCATAGCAGCGAATTCGATTGCTTTCAAATGATGTATATCATTTTTTTCTACATCTTGAATTTGTTTTGTTAATTCTAAATCACACTTAATATGAGATTCATCTCTAATCAATCGAAGAAAAGCTTTACACTGAGAGTCAGCTTTAGCTGATGATTCAGAGAACTGAAATACTTGTTTAAGCGCCATTGATAATGCAATTATCAAACCATACCACATAGCGCTTTTAACATCAGCAAAAACAGCGCCACCTAAGAATACAACAATAAAAGATAAAAAACGATCAATCCGCCCTAATAGGAGTGAAGTCATTTTATTGCAGTAATAGTTATAGTGAATATCGAAAATTAAAGAATCTCTACATGGTGATTCTTGTGTTTGGACAGTTTCAGACATAATACCCCTCTTATCTTAAATTATTAAATCTAAGATTGGCGTGACAACTAATCTTACCACGATAGCTGTGAGTGGTAAAACAACCAGCATTACTTATTTTTTGTATTGTCTGGTTTTGGTGTAGGTCGTTTTTTAGGAGGAACACCTCCATTGAATTTTGGTCTATTCACGTTTATCTCTATTTTTTAGGTGTTGGTATTGGTATTGGTGTAGGTCTTTTTTTAGGTGGAACACCATATTGGTATTTATCTTCATCACTCATGACAATCACCTTAATATTATCCTTTTGTTGTGGTGTGTAAATTATACACAACTAACATTATTTTATAAATAAATTCCTTGCTGTTGTGGTGACAAAAGGACACTTGAGCCTAACAAGTATAAAGATAGGCACACTTAGTTAATGCAGTTCCTGATTACAGAATGTTAGTGGAGTAAATCGTACGCTCTGGAGTGCAGACCAGAGCGTTTTTAACAAACAATGTGGAGTATTAAAAATGTTTTTCAAAAACCTAATTATTTATCAATTCGATAAAAATAATGCCATTGAACGTTTAGATAGCGACATGCTAAAAAATATGGCATTCACACCATGCGGACCAACGGACTCTATTAAAAAAGGTTTTGTCTCGCCAATTGATGACGATGACGTATTAAAATTGCAGGTTCAAGGTCACTCATTATTAAAGCTACGTATTGAAAGCAAGTTACTGCCCTCTTCGGTTATCAAGAAAAAAACGGCTGAACGAATTGAACAGCTAGAACAAAAACTAGGTCGTAGCGTGACTAAAAGTGAAAAACTTTGTGCAAAAGATGAAGTTATTGTTGATTTATTGCCAGTTGCATTTACTAAAGATCAATATACCCATGTTTGGATTAACAATAACGACAATTTCATAGCAATTGAAACAGCTAGCTTTAAAAAAGCTGAAGACGTTCTTGCATTAATAAGAAAAGAATTAGGCGTATTAGCACTCAAACCGCTTTCTGTTGAAAAGCCTATATCATTCACATTAAAAGAATGGGTATGTAATGACAGAACACCACCTAATTTTTTTATTCTCAATGATGCAATGTTAGCTGACCCTTTGGAGGGTAACGGAAAAATAAAACTTATTAACGAAAACCTCACTGCAGAAGAAGTCAGAAGTTATCTAAATGATGGGCGTGAGATTAAATCGCTATCGTTCTCATATAAACAGCAAACAGTTTTTACAGTAAATACTGAGCTCGTTTTTTCCAAAATTAGCTATTCATCTGAAATGTTAGATGAAAATAGTGATATCTCACTAGATGATAAAGCGAAGCGAATAGAAGCTGATTTCTTTTTAGTTGCTAATGAACTAGCTAATTTAATCAACGATTTTACTAAAGCGGTGCAATAACGCAGTGGGGCGTCTGGTATATGCGTTGATAATTAGTGTTAGCAGTGATCTGTCCCTTATGCGGTTAGCCCACTAATTTGAAATATACAAGTCTAAAACCATTTCCAGACGGTAGCCACGCCGTTGGCGACAGAGTGGCAATTACTTGATACAACAATAGGTAACGATCAAGAGGTGTGATTATGTCAGATAAAATAACGTTTGTTGTTTATGCGCGTATTGACTCATTTGTATATAAAAGAATAGTCGTTAATAAAGCTGAATATGATGCAGTGGAGGATAAAAAGGCGTACGAACAGGAGTTGCTCAGAACTCATCTTCCAGATCTTTTACCCTGCAGAGGAATATATATTGAGGGGTAAATTATGAAATATTTTACATATGATCATAATGGCTGTTTTGTCACAAATGAGCAGACAAAAACAATCATAAAAGCCGCAAATATAATATGCGATGAATTTAATAATAAGGTTCCTAAAAAAGGATAATTTTCCAAATATTTTTTAATTACACATAACGGGTGCAGACGTTATTAAACATTGTGGAGTATTAATATGACTTGGATCACAACCCATTCAGGGTTACATTTTGATTATCAAACTCCTATTGCCGATGCAATTTGTATTGAAGATATCGCAAAAGGCTTATCTCATGAATGCCGTTACACTGGGCAGCTTGATAGATTTTATTCTGTTGCTCAACATTCTATTGAATGTAGTTACATTGTTGCCGATAAATTTAAATTAGAAGCATTGTTACATGATGCTGTTGAGGCATATTGCAAAGACATCCCATCACCTTTAAAGAAATTATTACCCGATTACCGCCTGATTGAAGATAAGGTTGATCAAGTTATCAGGCAAAAATTTAAGTTGCCATTAACTATTTCTCCAGAAGTTAAACGAGCGGACCTTATTTTATTAGCTACTGAACATCGTGATATAGCTAATGATGGCAAAGAATGGCCAATGTTGAAAGGTATTCCGTTACTTGAAAGAAAAATAGAACCAGTACCTAGCTGTGTTGCATACAACCGCTTTATGCGTCGGTTTTATGAATTAAGTAAGTAGGAGAGAAAAAATGGCAGAATATAGAGTAAAGGTTAATAGTTCTAATTTTATTGAAATATTATCTGGACAACAAAAGTTTTTGATTTTAACTGCTGTACGTGAGCCAGTCGTTGGTGACATATTAATTATCACTGATAGACGCGATCATGATAACTCAGTTGAAGCTGTTATTACTAGTTTTGACATTGAAGCAAATGGAATTGAAAACGGTTTTGTCGTTGTCAGTATTGATATTAATTCCCAATCGCAAAGTGCAGAGGTAAAACAATCTCAGCTAGATAAAAAGATTATTTTATTAAATGAGCAAATATCTGAGTTAACTAAAAAATATAACGCATCATGTAACAATTACAACGAATTAGATAATGAAAAAACTAAAATCAATGAACTCTTGAAAAAAGAAATTAAAAAAAGTAATGGGATGCAAGAAGAAATATCTTCACTAAAAGCGGAAAACTCAAAACAAAAAAATGAGTTAGCAAGAAATCATAACACAATAAAAGACCTACAATTTCATATTAATAAACAAAAAAATAGTCTAGAAGAGTGCCAAGCTCGACATAATAAGTTAGCTGATTTAAATGCATCATTGAGCCATGAATTACAGAGTATAAAAAATAAAAATGACATCATGAATAACGCAACCGAACATGTAGTTTCTGATAGTTATATCAAGCTAAAAAGTCTAACCAAAAATTTATTATCTTATATCGATAGTAATTTATAACTGTAGTTAATGAATGTTAGAACGTAATTATGAAAAAGAAGCGAAACAAAAAATATAACCCAACATTAAAATATCAGCAAATATCTAGAATTGTGGCCAAAGATTACATGATTTTAGATATCACTGCTGTTGATGTGTTTGTTTACTACAAAGGTTCTGAAATCAAACCAAAATCGTTCGAAGCTAGAATGTTGAACGAAGTGCGTTATAAATGGCAAATAATGGCTGGTGTTATTTGTCGTGATCAACTAAACCGTGAGTATTTAAAAACAGACACATTCATAACAGCTAATGAGTATTTTACCTCTGAACTATCTGATTATCTGACAGAGTTTCAAATAAATTTATGGGAAACAGCAAACCCAATGCATAGGTTAACCCAATTTTGGTTAGCAACACCGAATACTGCAGAAATTAGCGAACAGCAAGTTATAGATATGATTAATAGTAAAAACGGGTTTAATCAATTTATAACTGAATATGAATATAAAAAACAGATAAAGGCCTAACTATGACAATTAACACTATTATTATTGATATTGAAACATTAGATACAAAACCGACAGCAATTATATTGTCAATTGGAGCATTTGCATTTGATAGATTTAATTTAAATGAAACGTTAGAAAAAATAGAAATGGTTGAAATTTCCGGTTGTTACAGTGATTATCATCTATACCTGTTATGTGACCTACCAGACCAATTATTTTATTCCAACCGAACGATCAGCAATGAAACGCTAGAATGGTGGAGATCTCAAGTT
>NZ_LZGX01000062.1:0-4550 GCF_001690825.1 Gilliamella sp. Fer1-1 | reverse complement strand
TATTCAATAGTTAAGCCAGGAAAAACAATATTTGTTATTAATTTATTATTTTCAATTTTAGCACCCGGTATAGGCAAGCGATAATTGATATTGGCTAAATCAAGTTTTTGCAACTCACGTTGCCCAACTAAATTTGCAAATCGAGTCCAATCATTCAGTAATTTTTGTTGATTAACATAATGCGTGGTTGTTTGAGAAAATTCACGATCTTTTTGGTAGTCAATTTCCCAATCAGCTTGATGCCAAGCTCGTTCAGCTACGGCTAACAAACGGGGAAAAGCCATATATTCCATTTTTTTATCGGTACGAATATCTTCAGTCCAAATCTGAGCAGATAGCCCATAAGCACCAGACCAATTCATTGTACCTTTAGCTGTAAATGGGTTACCATCGCGATCAACAGATGTTTCTGCATTTTGTGGTAAATTATTTGGCGCAAAGCTAAACATCTTTCTTTCATCATTAAAACGCGTAGCCCAATAATAACCACTTTCTTTTGGGTTGACTTCATAAGGCATATCTAAATAAACATAATCAGGGTTAGATATTATGACTTGATAGCCTTTATTTGCCCACTCGTTCACAGAGTCAAAGCCCCCCCAATATAATGTATCCCAAAAATTGACCGTAACTTTATCTACTGCAAACGATTTTGCATTAGTCGCGTGCTTCATGCCATCTTGCCAAGCTTGCATATGATTTATACCATGATTTTTAATTATTGAGCTAACTTCTTGAGCAAAATAACTAGGAAGGTGTTCAATATCGTTAACAATGCCATTATTTACCATTGTTTGGCAAGCTTGTGATTTAGCCCACGGGTAATCTTCTTGACTTTGATCTATTGTGCCTTTAGCATCCGTTTTATCTTTGGCTTTTATATCTTGATACCCAGCGCCTAAGCGAATATTTTTTGCTTCATCGCCACCAAAATGCCAAGTACTAAGCGGTTGATCGGCCTCAACATGCATTTTTGCGATCTCATCAATAATTTTATTTACGAAACGTTTCGATGAATCAAGACAAGGATTTAAATAGCTTAAACGGTTATAAAATTGTACTGTGGTGGTATTTGACGTATCGGTTGGATCAACTAGTCGAAACTCATTGGCTTGTGCTTCTTTTCCTTCTGCCATTAAACGTTTATAACGTGCCTCCATAGACACAATGGCAGCCCGTGCATGAGCTGGCATGTCAATTTCTGGTATAACCTCGATAAAACGAGCTTTAGCATATTTAACAATATCAATATAATCTTGACGGCTTAAAAAACCAGATCCCATGGTGTTGTTTTCAGGACCGGAACCGAGTTGTGGCAATAAACATTGCTGTTCATTAAGATCATGACAACGTTTACTGCCGATTTCAGTTAACTCGGGTAACCCAGGAATTTCAATACGCCAGCCCTCATCATCACTTAAATGAAAATGGAATTTATTCATTTTATATTTTGCCATTTGATCTAATAAGCGCATGATTGATTCTTTAGTTTTAAAATTACGACCAATATCGAGCATAATGCCTCGATAGGCAAAACGTGGCGAATCAAAAGCATTAAGTGATGGAATGGTTTTGATATCATTTACAGGAATCAACGATAAAATAGATTGCACAGCATAAAATATCCCTCTTTGGTCATAAGCTGATATTAGCGTTTCATCATTTTTAATATCTAATTGATACGCTTCTAATTGACCTTGCTTGAATTGTTTAGGATCAATGATTGCTTTTATCTTGTATCCATTTTCCGTTACAGGAATATTTAGTGCGTTAAATTCTGCCTTTAAAATAGCTAAACTGTCTTGATTTAAACCATCAAGAATTAAATTAACGCCTTGCTGACCAATAGATATATCTTGTTTATTTAATGTGATTTTAGTTGGTGTTGGTAAAATTTGCCCACGTAGCGATTCAGCCGATAATGTTTTAATATCCGAGTTATATTGAAAACGGTTAACTGGATTCATTATTGTATTGTGATCGTCGGCGGTCCTTTTCCACTGCTGTGTAATTGGAGCTACAAATGCCGATAAGTCATCGGAATCTGTATTTGTATTAGCAATTATTTTGGGTTTAGCATTACTTGATGTCACATACCAACGAGGCATTGCATCGCTTTCACTCACAACCCAATATTCGCCAATAATGGGAATATTAATCGTGGAATTAGCAGGAATCGATGTGAATTTTTCTGTTGGTTCAATTTTATGAAGATCGCCTGTAATATGAGTAATTTTAAACTGATCATTGTTTATTGCTAAAATCATGCGAATATTATTAAAATAAATAGCCCAATCTTTATCTTTAATTTCTGGGCCATTATTCTTTAGTGAAATCATCATTTTGTTACAAGCAGCCCAATCGGCACCTAAAGCCGAGCAATTTACACCATGTGCCCCTGCTTGATTATCGATTACCTCATATTGAACATTGAGTTGTGAACTCATCACATCAACAATTTGTTGAGAAGCTGAAACAGCTTGAACGGCACAAACATTTAACAAAGAGGCGATTGAAGTGGCTAATATTGCTGTTTTAACCTTTTTCATAAAATTTTACCTATTTTTGTTTAGCATTAAATACAGTGAATGGAATAGTCACAATAAACTTGATATCACGCTCATCTTGGAAGATATTGCCGTATCCTCCTCCCCAGCTTGGTATACTATTTGAGTGATTATTATATTTGGTATAGTGTAGTTGGAATGAAGTATCTTTTGCTAAACCATTTTGTATGCTATAACTTAGATCAAAATTATAAGCAGATTCAATTAAGCGTTGTTTTTGATTTTTTGCTGTAGAATTTGGCTTTGCATCCCAGCCATAAGCATAAGAAGCACCCGTTTTCCAACCTGCGAAATAATTAGATACATCACTTAAATCGTAAGTGACTTCGGCAAATACGGCCTTTTCGCCATTAGCATTAAAGTCTGAACGAGAATTCCACCATATATCTAAACGGCCATTTGATGAGGCATAATCAGGTGTCATACGTTGTAAAAAAAAGCCTTGTTCGCCTTCCGCTTTAACTGTTACACCTTCAAGTCGAAAATTAACTGGCCCTACTTGATAACCCAATGTTGCTGCTTGTAACCAAGCTAAACCATCGTAAACATCTTTGCCTTTATGTGATTGATCTTTGGCGCCATAAAATTGATAGCTAAGAGTGAGAGGATTATCCAGTAGATTTGTTTTATAAGAGGCTTTGCCAAAAAATTGGTTCATATAATTTTGTGCCTGCCCAAATGCGCTTTCTAATACTAAATCATTTTTAAAATCGTACTTCAAACCCGCAGAATGCAAAAAGTCAATTTTTTTACCTGCTCCCCACTGACGAAACTCATAAAGCTTTTTATACCATGGTGCTTTATATTTATCAGCCCACATATACGACATGGATAACACGCCAGAAGTATCAAAATCAATTGTTGAACCCAGTTCAAATCCACGATAAGTACCTGGTAATAAGCTCCAATGAGGAGCCAGCAAAGTTTGCCCAGAAGGTTGAATATAACCCGTTTTTATCCAGAATAACTCATCAATTTTAAAATTTGCCTGTGCTTTATAAAAGCTCAGCCCACTAACATCTTTTTTCCAATTCTCGTCCCAACGAGTATTAGCCCCACTGAATCCTATTTCATTGGGATGCCCATTTCCACCATTACTCACTTCCCATGCGCCATAACCGCCAAGTTCAATAGCAAACTTATCTGCGATATAACCTGATCTAAAATCTAAATTAGCGTTAAATGAGGTGTGTCTTAAATTTTTCTCGTACTTATGCTCATCAATATCTTTACGTTCTCGATCTCGATTCCAAAAAAAGACATTACCTGTTAATGAAGAATCATCAATAAATTGATTAACATTAGATGCATAAACGGGAATTGTACTTGTTAAAACAGATAAGGATAAAATTAGTTTAGTTAAAAAATTAAATCGACATGGTATTATTTGTGCATTATAGATACTCATATGTTATTCCTATAATTATTCTGTTTAATTAACAATTAAATTCATCAAGATCTAACTCATTCAATTGATAACTTGTTTGTGAATATGCGTTTTTATAATGCATAAACATATTTTATCTAGCAAATTAAACAATCTAAAATCGTGATCAAAATCACCAAAAAATACATTTTTAATGTGAATTTTTAGAGAAAAATCACAACTTTTTTTATTCTAAAAAATAAAAACAACGCACATCGTTTTAACAAATTGTAACTATCGTACTGAGGTACTCGATTTATATCTATTTAATAATCTAGAACAAGCAAGAAAGGTAACCGAAGAATGGCTAACCATTTATAACGCCGAAAGACCACATCAGGCGTTAAATAACATGACACTGCTCGAATATAAAACGTTAAAATGGGTAGCTTAATTTTCTACGTGAGTTGTGTACTAAGTTTGGGGTATTTACAAAATGACAAATAATGATATAAATTTTAGATTATAAAAAGTGGTGGTAAAAGTGATAAATGGCGTAGACGTAGAAAAGAAAAAGGATGAAATAAAAAAAGAGAAACTCCTAAAATTTCTCTTTT
>NZ_LZGX01000061.1:0-24334 GCF_001690825.1 Gilliamella sp. Fer1-1 | reverse complement strand
TTTTATCAATAACATTTTGATTAGCACGGATTATTTAATTATATATTTGAAATATAGTAACAAATTAAAAAATCAAATAAAATCAATTGGTTTTCTGACTGTTTTTGTGTAATTCTAATTAATTTTATAAATTTCTTTATGTTAGCAATGCGCTAAATTATCAAAAACCATAAAACTAAATACGTATAAAACCTTGTTTTAATACTCTATCTACATCTTGCAAAATGTACTCATCTAGTTTACCTTACTCATACACCAAAAACTAAATAACTAGAGTGTAAACATGACGATATCATTTAAAGAGCAACAGCAGCGAATTAGCTTTGTTAAGCAATTTTTTGCCAATCAGCTTGCCGAGCGTTTATCACTTATTGAAGTGCAAGCCCCGTTATTAAGTAAAGTGGGCGATGGTATTCAAGATAATTTGTCAGGAACTGAGCACGCAGTACAAGTTAAGGTAAAAGCAATTCCTAATGCACAATATGAAGTTATACACTCACTTGCAAAATGGAAACGTAAGATTTTAAGTGATCACCAATTCGAAGCTGGCGAGGGAATTTATGCAAATATGAAAGCATTGCGCCCTGACGAAGATCAGCTTTCGCCAATTCATTCCGTTTATGTTGATCAGTGGGATTGGGAAAAGGTCATTCGCCCTGAAGATCGCAATTTAACTTATTTAAAACAAACTGTCGATAATATTTATGCCGCTATTAAAGCAACCGAAAAAGCGGTATCTCAACAGTATCATCTTTCACGCTTTTTACCCGAATCAATCACTTTTATCGATAGCGAACAACTTTTAAAACGCTATCCAAATTTACCGCCCAAAGAACGCGAAAACGCCATCACCAAAGAGCTTGGCGCTGTATTTTTAATTGGTATTGGCGGTAAGCTCTCAAATAATGAAAGACACGATGTGCGTGCTCCCGATTATGATGATTGGAGTAGCAATAACGATTTAGGCTCTAAAGGTTTGAATGGCGATATTTTAGTATGGAATTCGGTATTAAATAGTGCCTTTGAAATTTCATCAATGGGTATTCGTGTCGATCCTGAAACATTAAAACGCCAATTAAAGTTGACTAATGACGAAGATCGCTTGCAATTTGCTTGGCATAAAGCTTTAATCAATGGGGACTTATTACAAACGATTGGTGGCGGTATTGGTCAATCACGACTAACCATGCTACTTTTACAGCAAAAACACATTGGCCAAGTACAAGCAAGTGTATGGAGCGATGATACCAAAGCAAATTACAACCATTTACTATAACTATGCCATAAAAATATAGGGCATTACGCCCTATTTTTTGACTCAAAACTGTGACTAACTACTGATAATTAATTCTGTACCGGTGCTGATTGATTATCTTGGGGAGTCGGTTGAACATTTTGTTCTTCTGTTGGATTAATTGTTGAGGGCTGTGTTAAGTTGTCGTCATCACTTTGTGTAGGCTCATCTTTTGCATTAGTTGACGGTGTTTGTGACGTGGTTGTAGAGCTATCTAAACGAACATAAATAATATGTTGCTGACCACGATCACATGATCCCACAATTTTACCTTCAATTTGCTGTTCTGGCTTATCAACCGATTCTAATTTCAGCTGAAACAGTGACGGATCTACACCATTATTTTTGATTTTTTCGGCAATGTTACGGCTAATTTCATCACAATTTGATGCCGCCGCCAACATCGGTAAACAAAGTAAAAACATGCCGATTAATTTTTTCATTTTTTTTCCTTTTATATGTAATTTAACGACCATCTGTAATAGAAAATGATTGGTAAATTTACTTTTTGAATTACAACTACAAATAACATTGCGCATAATTAAATATCCAATAAATCTGCTAACACAACTTATTCACAGTAAAGTTTGATAACAGTTTAACAAACCTGTTGATAACTAAAAATCCCATTGATTATTAAATAATTTTTAAAGGGATCAAATATTAAACTTCTCTAGTTATGATTTTATTTAGCTTAAAAAAGCTTACTTTTTCAACCTGATTCAAAAGACCTTGCATTATCATTGAGAGCAAAATTCCCACAAAAAAGCAATAACCCTATAATTAATTACCGTTCAATAGCTTTACCTTATTTATAAAGCGGTAAAAAAAGCCATTAAGCCAAAAAACACACCCGGCGAATTAGCAATTGCAATTGGCCAGTCTTTCTTTTCTCTTAATAAACCATAGCAAACCCAAAGTGAACAGTTAATCGCAGCTGCTAATGGCTGAGTAGGATTTGATTTAATCCCATGTAAATTATCAATGATTTGAGGAATATAAGAAACATACATCCCTAATGATGCAAATGTAGCAACAATCCCTAAAACACGAAAAGCTTTTGGTGAAAGATGCAAAACAGCCTCCTAATATCATTTATTACTTATTAAAGTATGTATTAATTATAACCATTTAGGGCATGATCAGTAAACAACCCACTAAGGTTCAGTAGCCCTAAGAAGATCAACGTAAAACAATCCATTAACTAAATTTAACTTATTTAGTTAACATTCTTTGCCAAGGATTTTTATTTAATCATTAAGTTACAAAACAGCTTCAATTATTTATAACACAATTTAATAATAAATAATAAGATGAAACTAATTTTAATAATTGGCAAAATGATTTAATTATGCTTAAGGAATAATTATTGATTGGTAATTTCCACTCATCTGAATATATCTCATATCGAAAAACCAACAAAGACAAATATCAATTTCATCAATAATAACAATAAATTAAATACTTAATTACCAAAATAAAACAAGCAAATTAAGTTTAATCGTCAGAACAAATTTTGAAGCAAACCTTCATCACAGGCTCAACTAATAATGCCAAAACTAACTTAAAATATTATTCACTGTTGGATTTAATAAGTATTGAATAAGCTTGTTGATAACTCTTTAATATTTTGATTATTTAACACTTTCAATGATAGATTAAAAAATAACCATTAAAGTGAAAATTTTATTTTTGCTAAAAAAGCAAGTGTTTTTAGTATTTTTTAACTCATCGACAAATAACAGAAACAACCAAACTCTGTTAAATCGCTTTCAAATAGAAATAATTAAACAAGTAAACAATTCACTGACAAAAAGGCGATAGCCATAATAAACAGATCAAATGCGCTATCGCAATAGGCCAAGAATTGATAATAAGTGATAGGTTACCGTACATTGCATATAGATTATTAACAAATACTTTATTAGTATCGCCATCATCTATTCTGGCAATTATTTATAAAAATCAATAAACACTTTGGTATAGCATTTCAATATCTTTAAGATTAACGTCACGTGGATTTCCCCCCGTGCAAACATCTGCAAATGCGGCTTTAGCAAGTTCGGGAATATCTTGTTGTTTAACACCAATATCACGTAACCTTTCTGGAATACCGACATCTTTATTTAGCTGTTTAATCGCTTGAATCACATGCTTACGCACCTCTTGTATCGGTTGATTCAAGATATCCATCAATCCCATTGCTTTTGCAATATCTCGATATTTGTCATCTGTTGATTGTGCATTAAATTCCATGATATAAGGCAATAAAACGGCATTAGCAACACCATGAGGGATATCATAAAAAGCGCCTAAAGGATGTGCCATACCATGAACAAGCCCAAGACCTACATTTGAAAACCCCATTCCAGCAATATATTGCCCAAGCGCCATATCCTGTACGCCTTTTAATTCACCTTTAACTGACTTGCGTAATGAACGGTTAATAATTTCGATAGCTTTTAAATGCATCATGTCAGATAGTTCCCACGCTCCTTTAGTAATAAATCCTTCAATAGCATGTGTTAATGCATCAATACCTGTCGCTGCCTTTAAGTTTGCAGGCATTGATGCCATCATATCGCTATCAACAATAGCAACCACAGGAATATCATGAGGATCGACACAAACAAACTTTCGTTTGTTTTCTTCATCAGTAATGACATAGTTAATGGTGACTTCAGCCGCAGTTCCTGCTGTAGTAGGAATAGCGATAATGGGCACTGCTACATTTTGGGTATTAATGGTACCTTCTAGACTCCGTACATCAGCATGCTGTGGGTTATTAATAATAATTCCAATCGCTTTTGCGGTGTCTTGTGGTGAGCCACCGCCAATTGCGATTAAATAGTCAGCACCTGAACGTTTAAATATTTCTACACCTTTTTTAACAATAGTTATGGTTGGATTTGGAATCACTTCGTCAAAGACTTCATAGCTAAATCCAAATTTATCCAATAAATCAGTCACTTTTGTGGCAACTTTAAATTTAATGAGATCTTTATCGGTAACAATGAGTGCTTTATTAAAGCGGCGTTTTTTTACTTCGTCAATCAAATGACTGATCGAGCCAGCTCCAAAATATGAGGTTTCATTTAATATCATTCGGTAAGTCATATGATTACTCCTTAATTTGAATATTTTTTGCTATATATTTACTAAATAAAGAGGTGATAATTGGAACAACAATTGAGGTTATTACTACCGATGCTGCCACTAATGCAGTTGCAGCAGGCGCTGCTTGGGCAAAGCTTGGAGCAACTTCCGCCACTAAAAGCGGCGTTGCAACTGCAGCACCAGCGGTACCCGATGCAGCGATACCTGCAACACCACGTCCACCGCCTATAAATATGTCCGCTAAAATAAGTGGTATACCTGACACAACTATCACAAAAACAGCTACAAATACACCTAATAACCCAGTTTTATAAATAACGGTCAAATCAATTGTGTTACCTAAGGCAAAAGCAAAAAAAGGAATAAGTGTTTTTGTTCCAACGCTAAATAAATTTCTTAGATCTTCATCTAAATTACCTAAAATAAAACCAATAATAAAAGGAATTAACACACCGACCAAATGTTCAGGTTGAAATGAAGCTAACCCCGCAGAACCAAGAATAATCATAGTCATTAAAGGACCTGACTCCATTGAAATTAATACTGATGCACCAGCTTCTTCTTTTGTACCATATTCTTGCATTAAAGAAGCATATAACCCAGCATTAGTCATATCTAACGATGCCACAATAGCCAACACCGATAGTCCAGCAAAAAATCCAGTTTTTACTAATCCATTATCGGGTAAAATTTGGGTGAAAATAAATGCGCATATCCAAGCCACTGCTAATTTAGTAATAACTAATGTGCCTGATTTTTTAAGTACAGTACCAGTCGCATTTACTTTTATCGATGCCCCCATACAAAATAACCAAACAGCCAAAATAGGCACCACACCTGTGATAATACCATTAGTAAAAGAACCAAAATATGTACCTGTTCTAGGCGCAAAAGTATGCAATAACGCACCTAAAAAAAGAGGAACCAGCATCATCCCACCAGGAACTTTATCAATAAAATTTTTAATTTTCATAAATTCCCCTTTTAATTAGCAGTTAAAAAGTTCTTTTATCTTTGCAATCTGATCTTCATTTAGTTTTCCACCAAAATTTCGTGATAAAGGTTCCAAATAATGTTGTTTTTGCTCTACTGCAACCTTAATAGTGGTTACAAAATCATCGCCAATATTATAAATGTTAGATAATCGACTGATTTCTTTATGTAATCGGGCTAATTCACTAAAATCGCTTTGCTTAAAAGCAGTCATTACACCAGCAAAAAGTTCAGGAACAACATTATTAAGACCAGATAAAACCCCTGCACCGCCATTCATTAAGTTCGGTACAAAATACTCATCAAAACCAGAAAATACAGCAAAATCTTTGCGAATTTTTTGTGAGGTTAAAACGATAGATCGTGTATGTGATGCACAATCTACCGTATCTTTAATACCAATAAATTTTGGAAAATCGATCATTAATCGAGCAACGAGATGCGAATCAACATCGCACCCAGTTCTAGCAGGAAAATTATAGATAAACCAATTACCAGCAAATTTAGCATCTAAATACTTATAATATTCATATAGCTGATTTGATGTTTGTGCAAAATAATAGTGAGGTAATGCCATTACTGCACCATAACCAGTATCAAATGCCGCATCAGCAAGTCTTACCATGTCGTCAACAACGGTGGTTGACACATTAATAATTAAGGGTAAATCAGTAAATTGGCGAGCTTGTTTGATAATTTCTAACCGCTCATCAATAGTCATGGTTACAAACTCACCGATAGTACCCATTACTAAAATTCCGTTTATTTTTGAATCTGTTAGCATTTGATAATGTTTTTCCATAGCACAAAAATCAATTTTATTTTGCTGGTTAAATGGCGTAATAGCTGGACAAATAGCACCAAAAAATGGATGTGAATGACTCATGATCGTTCCTTATTAAATTTAACAACGTTATATTGATGTTCATTTCAATATATAGATGAAAAATAAGGCAGTTTCAACCTATTTATGAATACCTAGTTAGCTATTTGTTAGGAATGTGATAGAGATCAAATATTAGACAAAACGATCGGAGCAGAATTACTGTTGTTGAAAATAAGAAAAATATTTATACTTACGGCAAATTCAACACATGAGTGTAATTTGTGACAATAGAAATAACAACACAAGCGCCAGCAATAGATAAAGCAACTCGAATATTTCATTTTATTGCAAAACACAATGGAGCGACTTATACCCAAATTTATCAAGGATTATCATTGCCTCAAAGCTCAACATCAACATTACTTGCCAGTTTGATTACTAATGGCTTATTAAGGCAAAATGAAGGAAAATACTTTTTAGGACTTGCTTTTTACGAATTTGGCAATAAAGCAATTGAACAATTTGATATAAAAGAGCTAGCCATTGAGCCTCTTTCATTTTTGCGAGATAAAACACAACTTGCTTGCCATTTAGGCATATTAGACGGCAACTCAGCGATTTATTTAGCCAAAGTCGAAAGCCCTAGCGCAATTCAGGTCAAAAGCTGGCTAGGTCGCAAGCTTTCATTGCATAGCTCTGCTCTTGGTAAAGCACTTTTAGCATGGGAACCTGAACAGCGTATTGATGAGTTATATCCAAACGAAAACTTAGTGATTAAAACACAAAACACAATTACCACAAAAACGGCATACAAAAAGGAACTTAAAAAAATACGCGAACAAGGTTGGGCATTTGATAACGCCGAAGACTTTGACGAAGTGACCTGCTTAGCGGCACCAGTTTATGATAAAAGTGGCAAAGTCATTGCCGCAATTAGCACATCAGGGGTTCGATTTCAAATGCCAAGTGAAAGAATCAACGAGTTTGTTCAATATTTACTGAGTGCAACAAAAATGCTATCTGACAAAATAAAAAGCTAATCTATTTTATTTATCCATATTCAGTTGCCGATCAAAATGACCAAAACTTAACCTAATGGTGCCAAGTTCGTCACCAAAATCGGCACCTTGCGATACAATTATCCCTTTTGACAGCAATTGATTAAGCAAGGTTGATTCTTGCGCTAGCGTGCTCACGGGCAAATGAGCATACAGATGAAAACCACCCAACGGCGCTTGATAAATAATGTCGCCACCAAAATAGCTATCTAACCACTGCATTAACTGTTCAGCTTTGATTTGTAGCGCTTGACGTAATTGTTGTTGATGTGAAACATGATAACGTTGTAAATATTCTTGAGCTAATAATTGTGGCAATATACTTAAACCTGAATCAATATGGTGACGAATTTTGGCTAAATTTTCGATAATATTATGCGGAGCTAACATCCACCCGACACGAATATTACGCCCAATATATTTTGATAACGACCCTAAATAGATAACTTGGTTATGCTGATCATACTTTTTAATTGGCGTTACAGCTAAATCAGGAGTAAATGCTAGACGGCTATAAGCATCATCTTCAACAATCCCGATACATTGTAGTCGGCAAAATGCCAATATTGCCAACTTTCGCTCATTGCTCATAACAAACCCTGTTGGATTTTGAAAAATAGGATTTAAAAATAACCATTTTATTTGATGTTGCCGTACACAATTTGATAGGCTATCAAGCGTTATGCCTTCATTATCGCATTCAATACCATATAAACGTAATCCCGCTGCTTGAAACAAAGGTAATGAGTAAAAATAAGAAGGAGACTCTATACCAACTGCATCGCCAGGTTTAAGTAAGCCCTGTGTAATAAGAAATAATGATTGTTGCGTACCTGATGTAATTAAAATTTCATTAATATCAACTTGCATAGCAAACTGGCTTTGCATATAAAGTGCAATTTGTGCTTTAAGCGATGGCAAACCTAATTGCAACATATCACTGTTTTTTTCGTGCATAATTAATTCATTTAACGAAATATTTGGCAACTGGAGCTTGGGGATTAAATGTGTTGGTAAATCACCATTAGCCAGATCACAAATACACAATTGTTGTTCGCGAATTTGTGCTACTTTTTGCTGATAAAATGATTGTTTATTATGATAAAAATGTGCAGGTAAACGCCAATTAATCGATGAATAAGTTTGCATGCCCCATTTTTGCTTATTAACATAGGTGCCACTCCCTTGACGGCGGATCAGCACCCCCCGTTCTGTTAACAACTCCAGCGCATGAACCACGGTTGAGCGATTAACACATAATTTTTTTGCCAGATCACGTTCTGAAGGTAGCCTTTCACCCGCGAACAACACGCCCTGCTCAATATAGTGTTCTATTAGCTGCGTCACCTTTTTAAAAAGCGCTCCAGTAAATGGTACCAGTTTTTGTTTATCCCACATTATTATTCCACTTTAATGGTTTAGCCCGTTTTTTAATTATTTTTGTTACAGCAAATTTACCCAAAATTGGATGGTTTTATTATAGTCCAATTGGCTGTTTTTTATTGTGCTTTATTTTTGAATAATACTCCACACGAATTAAAGTTAAACAATATTGCCATTATAAACCTAAAAAGGAGTAAAAGATGAACCAAGTTACAGGCACACAAACCGTTAAACGAGGCATGGCACAAATGCAAAAAGGCGGTGTAATTATGGATGTTGTTAATGCAGAACAAGCCAAAATTGCCGAACAAGCTGGCGCAGTTGCAGTGATGGCACTAGAACGAGTACCGTCGGATATCCGCTCGGCTGGTGGCGTAGCTAGAATGGCTGACCCAACCATTGTTGAGCAAGTGATGAACGCTGTGAGTATACCTGTTATGGCTAAAGCTCGAATTGGCCATATTATTGAAGCCCGTATTCTAGAATCGATGGGCGTTGATTATATTGATGAAAGCGAGGTATTAACCCCTGCCGATGAACAGTACCACTTACTTAAAGATGAATTTACCGTACCATTTGTTTGTGGATGCCGTGATTTAGGTGAAGCACTACGCCGAATTGGCGAAGGTGCATCAATGCTACGCACCAAAGGTGAACCCGGCACGGGTAACATTGTTGAAGCTGTGCGCCACATGCGTAAAGTCAATGAACAAATCCGCCTAGTGGTCAGTAAATCAAAAGATGAATTAATGACCTTTTCCAAAGAAATAAATGCACCTTACGAACTGATTTTACAAATCAAACAGCAAGGAAAATTACCCGTTGTTAATTTTGCCGCAGGCGGCATAGCAACCCCCGCCGATGCGGCATTAATGATGCAACTTGGTGCCGATGGTATTTTTGTTGGATCTGGAATTTTTAAATCACAAAACCCTGAAAAATTTGCCAAAGCCATTGTACAAGCCACGACTTATTTTGATGATTATCCACGCTTAGCTCAGCTTTCAAAAGGTTTAGGCGAAGCAATGAAAGGCATTGAAATTAGCACACTGACTCAATCTGAAAGAATGCAAGATCGGGGTTGGTAATAATGTATTCATCAAAACCAAGTATCAAGCATATTGGTGTGCTCAATTTACAAGGTGCGGTAAGTGAGCATATGACAATGTTAAGTAGTATCAACAATGTACAAACGTCTTTAGTTCAGAAAGCTGAACAATTAGCAAGGTTAGATGGTTTAATTATTCCAGGTGGAGAATCCACAACAATCAGCCGTTTAATCAAACAAAATGGGCTTTTAACACCCATTCAACAATTTGCTAAACAAGGCAAAGGTATTTTTGGCACTTGTGCTGGGCTTGTGCTTTGCGGTAAAAGCACAACACATAACGAAGTAGAGTTATTAAATTTAATCGATATAAGTGTTGAAAGAAATGGATTTGGACGCCAAGTTAACAGCTTTGAAACAACCTTAGATATACCAGTTGTTGGTCTACAAATACCCGCTGTATTTATTCGAGCCCCCTATATTGCCAAAGCAGGAAAAGCTGTTCAGCAACTCGCATTTGTCCAACAGCATTGTATTATGGCAGAACAAAACAATATCCTAGTTTGCGCCTTTCACCCCGAACTAACTAATGATAATCGCATTATGCGTTACTTTGTTGATAAATGCTAAATTAAATAAGGGATTTTATATAAAATCCCTAAAGGCTATCCTTATCTAATAGCTAATTGTCCTTTAAATTCCCAATAGATTTTTACTGTCATTATAAACGCACCCGCCTACACGGCGGTAAACTGTATCCTTTCTTTGATAAAGACTTTATTATATTTCTAAACCGCCTACACGGCGGTAAACGATATAATCCCATTTATTGCCGCCTGAAGGTGTTTCTAAACCGCCTACACGGCGGTAAACCTCGATAAAATGAAACCACTTTATTCGTAACATTTCTAAACCGCCTACACGGCGGTAAACAGACATTTTTCAGCATTTATTTTTTTGCGTCTTTCTAAACCGCCTACACGGCGGTAAACTACGATTTCTCTCACGACGAGCACCGCGTTTATTTCTAAACCGCCTACACGGCGGTAAACATACAATTATCGACGGCTTAAATTATATCCCGTTTCTAAACCGCCTACACGGCGGTAAACATTTACCGAGTTCTCCAGTTCGTTCCACGGGTTTTCTAAACCGCCTACACGGCGGTAAACAAATTTTTAATTGTTACCAATTCAGCTGTAACTTTCTAAACCGCCTACACGGCGGTAAACATGACAATTCAATCAATCGACTTAGCCGATCTTTTCTAAACCGCCTACACGGCGGTAAACACATGGTAAGTAACATCATCTTCACAAATAATTTTCTAAACCGCCTACACGGCGGTAAACAATTCTGACACTGTTACAACAACTTGACCCATTTTCTAAACCGCCTACACGGCGGTAAACAATTTATCTGATTACTTATCTCAGCTTGCTAGTTTCTAAACCGCCTACACGGCGGTAAACTAGAAACGAATATACTATAAACTTTGTTTAGCAAAAGGCAAATAGGATTTTTTTCTTCAAAAACCCTTTTTGAAAAGGTTTTATAACCAATTGTTTTTATTAGTTTTAATTTTTTGTTAAAAAAAAGGGTAGCAAGTTTTTAAATTTTTATATGATAACTTAATTTTTCACCAAAAAACATCAGATACCACATTGGTTTTATTTCTATTTTAAGATAAAACCAAGGGATAAAAAATTAATGACACTAAATCAATCAATAATAAGATATCTAACCAAATAGTTTCTTGCAATTTGCTGCACAATGCCCATACTGCTATAATTTTGTTATCTTTCAAACTTGGATCTCTATTATGTACATCATCTATGGCATTAAAAACTGCAATACAATGAAAAAGGCCTTTACTTGGCTTGATGATCACCATGTCAGTTATCAATTTCATAATTATAAAACTGATGGTCTTTCTGAAGATCTTTTAGATATTTTTTTGCAATTAGTCGATTGGCAAAGTTTACTTAATACCCGAGGAACAACTTGGCGAAAATTAGATGAGTCCGTCCGTTCACAAATAAATGATGTGCAATCTGCAAAAAAGATTATGTTAACCAACCCATCCATTTTAAAACGCCCTTTGCTTATTGACGGTGGCAAGCGTGCTGTGTTGGGGTTTTCAAATGAACTTTATTCGCAATTTATTTCGCAATCTAAATAAAATCGAGACTATTATGACTGAACCTGTTATTGCGCTAACCAAAGCACTCATTGCTGAAAAATCAATAAGCCCTGACGATAAAAACTGTCAAAAGATGATTATTGAGCGATTAAAACCGCTTGGTTTTATTATTGAAGAAGTGAATATTGGGCAAACCAAAAATTTATGGGCTTATCATGGTGATGCCACCTGTAAAACTCTTATGTTTGCTGGACATACCGATGTTGTGCCAGTTGGTGATGAAAGCAAATGGCTATACCCGCCGTTTACACCGACCATTGATGAACACGGTGTGCTTTATGGTCGTGGCGCATCTGATATGAAAAGTGGTGTTGCAGCAATGGTTTGTGCCGCAGAAGATTTTGTTAAGCAATACCCAAATCATGCTGGGCGAGTGGCCTTTTTAATTACATCAGATGAAGAAGCCGATGCAAGCGATGGCACAATTAAAGTCGTTGATTTGCTTATTAAACGAAAAGAACGTGTTGATTACTGTATTGTAGGCGAACCATCCAGTGACGTTGTACTTGGTGATCAGATTAAAAATGGACGCCGCGGATCACTCACTGCCAATTTAATTGTACATGGAATTCAAGGTCATGTCGCTTACCCGCACCTTGCGGATAATCCTATTCATCGTTTTGCCCCTGCATTAGACGAGCTTGTTAACACTATTTGGGATGAAGGCAATCAATACTTTCCACAAACGACAATGCAAGTTGCCAATATTAATGGTGGCACTGGTGCTGAAAATGTTGTACCTGGTGATCTGAGTGTGCAATTTAACTTTCGTTATAGTAGTGAATTGACTGACACGGCAATTAAAACACGCGTAGAGCAGATCTTACAAAAACACAATTTAAATTATACGTTAAATTGGCGATTATCAGGGCACCCATTTTTAACCCCACAAGGCGATTTAACTAATGCAGCGGTTAGTGCCATTAAAGAATTTACCGATATTGACACTAAGCTATCGACCAGTGGCGGCACATCGGACGGGCGTTTTATTGCTCAAATGGGATGCCAAGTTATTGAACTTGGCGTACTTAATAAAACTATACATAAGGTCAATGAAAACGCTAATTGCCAAGATATTATTACCTTAACTGCGATTTATCACCGCATTTTAGAAAAATTGTTGCTAACATAGCTAACATTGTGTCGTTATCCAATTAGTTTAAAAGGAAATAGCATGGAGTGGTTAAAAGATTACTGGTGGATGATTGTGGTGATTTTAATTGGGATTTTTATTAATGCTATTAAAGCACTGAATCGGCTAAGTTACAAAGCGTATCTTGAAAAAAAGAAAGGGATAAAACCTATCCCCTATCAAGATGACGACGACGATTGGCCATCAAAAAATTCAACTAACAAAAAGTAACACCTGCCTTAGCGAAAATCTTGGGCACTACTATCAAATAGTGCTTGATGACGATAGCGATCAACCCACATTGCTGTTGCGCCACACACAGCAATAGGCATAATAATTAAATTAAGCACCGGTACCATAGTAAAAAAGCTGACTAATATGCCAAAAGTTAAATTATCACCCCGATCTTGTTTAAGTAACTCACTCATACGCTGAAAAGTTATTTTATGGTTATCAAAGGCATAATCAGCATACTGAATATTAATTTGCCAAGCAGTAAATAAAAACCAAACCACAGGCGTTATTGATTGTCCAATAACAGGAATAAAATAAGTTAACAATATGGGGATCGCCCATAATAGATAATTGGCGAGTTTGTGTAGTTCTCTGCCAAAAATACGTGGCAGATCTTTAATGATACTAATCCACGATATATCTGGAGCTGGAATACCCGTTAACTGCGCCTCAACCTGTTCGGCCAATAAACCGTTAAACGGTGCGGCAATAATATTAGTTATAGTGCTAAAAAAATAACAAAATAGGACAACCAACATCAATATAACCATTAAAATGAGGATATACCCTAACCAATGTAACCAACTTGGCATATACGATAATCCCCAATCGACCATGCCCGAGATGGTATGAAAAAACCAATAAAATAATATCGACATAACCACCACATTGGCGATTATGGGTAAAAAAACAAATCGCTTAATACCTGGGCTAAACGCCAATGACCATCCTTTAAAAAAATACCCAACACCTGTTGTTGGTTGATTTTTTGGTTGATTGGTTTGTGAATACCGATGTTGCGATCGGATTTCTAAATTATTATGCGCCACATTCGATTCCTTTTTAATAAAAACGAATTGAGTTAAAACGAATTGAGTTAAAACAAACTAAATTGAAACATGATGATCATTGTAAACATACCCCATAGGGGTCTGCAATAATGATCAGCTAACTTTATTGGGTATTTTGTTAAAAATCACATTATCGCCTTGCCTTACCAACCATGTTTTGACCTCGTGCTTAATGGCCTGCATTAACGCTGATTTACCCGCAAGTTGATATAAATTCACGATCAATGGTTGATTATTTTTGTTTTTTATCAATGCTGACAATATCTGCATTGATAATGGTTGCTGGTGGGTTTGATTATAGTGATTCAATCGGCACAGCGCCGCATAAGTCGCTTCAAACGGTCGGTGATAGTAAGCAAATCCAGCCAGTTCATCTAAATCTTGCCCATCTAAATCTTGTGAAAGCATGGCGTTACTGTCTTTTGTGATCATCTCGCTGAAAGGCAAATCGATGATATCTTTAAGCCAGTATGCGTTGCGCTGTAGTTTTTGCTCTAGCTTAGCGGTTAAATGCAACCCAGATTCAGTTAGTGGTTTAAGCGCCATAACAGAATAACTGCCACTACTTGCCTGTTTATGGCTACTAACGTGAACCAAAACAAATCCACAAGCAGTCCAAAATTGATAATTAGTCGGGCTATAAGCAAAACTGACTGACAAAAAATCATTATGCTGTGTTTTAGCATGATAAAATAGGGTTTGTATAAGTTGGCTGGCAATATGTTTGCGCCGATAGGTGCTTAGCACCGCAATGCGGTTAATTCTAACCGAACGCAGTTTAGCTGCCAACCGTTCTCCCGCATGTGCAACAAGCGATTGCGCAACTAAATTGCCTTTAGGTCGACGAGCTCCTTTCCACACTTCATCGATCAGAATGTCGGGCAAGTTACCTTCATCAACGGTGAGCGCTGCAGCAACTTGCTCATTGCAAATTGTCGCCTGCCAAACCGACAAGTTTTGTGCGTCAAACAAGCGCCTTAAATCCGTTAATGTGGTTTGATAATGCGCGATTTTTAATAAATAAAAGATAGATCTTAATGCATTAATATCATTGCGTTCAATCTTTGAATATTGTGCTAATAACACATTGAGCTCGGAGCCAGCTTTTTGCTCTAATAAACCATTTAGCAACAACCGATCACTAAATTGCTCCAACTTATCACCCGCATGCCAACGAATAGGTGTGTGTAGGTAGAAATATTGACATGAATTGTCTAACAACAATTTCAACAAAAAGCCCTGCCCAGTACCTTCATAACCTTCAGCTGTAGTAGTTAATAACACTCGGCTATTATTGGCAATTGCCTGTTGTAGCAATTTTTTTAGCATTGGCAAAGGGATCATTGCTGCTTCATCAATAATCAAATAATCCGCAAAATTATTATGAGAACATGCAATTAATTCATCAGGAGCAAAAAAGGGGGTATTCGGCTTAGCAAAAGTAAAAAAGGTAGTTAATGCTGATTTATTGGGTGCAGTAACAATGCAACGCCGATAGTGGCTAAACTGCCCAGCTAATGCTGATTTTCCTCGCCCACGTTTGGCAACTACAACACTAATAGGCTTATTGCTGTTTAACAATTGCTTTAACGTGTTTTGTTGTTCGGTTAAATCGCAATAATTTTCGGTAATAACGGGTAAAGATGGAATCGAGAATGTCGCGGGTTGGGGAAAATATCTGCAATTAGAAGATAAACCACATTCCGCCAAGGTCTGCATTAAATGTGCAATAAAATTAGGTACAGTAATAGCGGTTGGATTTTCGTTCCAGCGCAAGCTGTCCTGATCATGCCAACGGGAAAAGTCGTTAGGTAATAACAAAATTAGCATACTACCTTTAACGAGTGTGCCAACCAGCATAGCAAAGGCATCAAGATTGAATCCTGCTGTTGCATCAAATATAGCATGTCGAAACTGGCGCCCTAATAACTTTTTTGTTTGGTTAGGGGGAAGCATATTAAAAACAAATTCATTTGGGCAATTAGCCTGCGAGGTGATCGTTAGCCAATCTCCAGCATAATTACCGATAATATGACTAAGTTGTGCAAATAATTGCCTAGCTTCACCCTGTAGCACCCATAGCGTTCTTGTGCTGTTGGCGTTGTACATAGACTAACTTTTTCCAATCAATAACGACAACAAACCAGCCGCAATCAACGGACCAACAGGAATGCCTTTGAAAAAAGCCACACCAACTAATGTGCCAATAATTAAGCCATTAATAATGGTTGGGTGTGCTCCCATTAGCGATACACCACGGGTACCAAGCCACGATACCAAAATACCCACAAAGATTGCCAATAAAGATTGCCAAGAGGTAAACGATTTGGCAAGATCGCCAATCTTTAATGATCCATCCGCCAATGGCACCATCATAGCTGCCGTTAAAATAACAATACCGATAGTTAAACCATATTGATTTAAAAATGGAAAGTAAACAGCTAATGGCGTTAGCTTAAATAATAACAATAATAGTACTGCAAATGTCACTGTGTTATTATGTGTTAAATAACACAGTGCGGCTAACCCTAAAAGAAGAAAAAAAGAAATATCAAACTGCGCAAACATTACAAAGGAACACCTATACGTTTTGCCACTTCTTCATAGGCTTCAATTACGCCACCTAAACCTTGTCGAAAGCGATCTTTATCCATTTTTTTTAGTGTATCTTTTTCCCATAAACGACAACCATCGGGTGAAAACTCGTCACCTAAGGTAATTTCATTGTTAAATAAGCCAAACTCAAGTTTGTAATCAACCAATATTAGCCCCGCTTTATCAAATAAATCAGTTAAAATTGTGTTAATTTTAAAACTGAGCTCTTTCATTTTAACTAATTGATCTTCACTAGCCCAGCCAAAGGCTTTGCAATGCGATTCATTTACCATTGGATCATGCAATGCATCGTTTTTGAGAAATAATTCAAATGTAGGAGGATTTAAAACTTTGCCTTCCTCAACACCTAAACGTTTAACTAAAGATCCCGCTGCACGATTACGCACCACGCATTCCACAGGTACCATTTGTAGCTTTTTAACTAACACTTCATTATCTGATAGTAAAGCTTCAACTTGGGTTGGAATACCTGCTTCACGCAATTGAGTCATAATAAAATAGTTAAATTTATTATTAACCATTCCTTTACGTTCTAACTGTTCAATACGTAAACCATCAAATGCCGATGTATCATTGCGAAACTCAAGGATTAATAAATCAGGGTTTTCGGTTGTATATACCGTTTTTGCTTTACCACGATAAAGCTCAGCCAACTTTTTCATGCTTATAACCTTATATCAAATTGCCAATAAAGAATTAAGGAGCTATTCGCTCCTTAAATTCCAAACTTATTATTGATTTTCACCACTCACGGCTGTTGCGGGTTTCTTGCCCTCGGTCTTGTCTTTCGCAGCATCATCACTTTGCGCTTTTGGTGGTACAACGCGCAATGAATCTGGTGCAACATCATCCATTATGCCATTAAATAAGCCAACAACATAACGCTGTACTTCAATAGGCTGCGAAGTTAAATCATCAGCCCCACGTGTTAGCGAAAGCGTTGAAATCACTATCGTTTCGGTATCACCCACTAATTGTCGTTTGAATGAATAAGCCGCTTCAACGGTTTGATCTTCATCTGCACGTACCATAAATGCTTTGCCAGTTTTTAGCGTATTATGATCTTGACTAACAATGGAGATATTTCTTTTGCTTAAACTATTCGGGATACGCTCCCACACGTTATAACTTAATGGCACGTTAAACGTCACCGCGCCGTTATTATAAATTGCAAAGGCTTCTTGAATAGTCGGAATCGGTAAAATGGGTGGGCGGATATCCACTCGTTTGCCTAAATCACCGCTAAGTTCAGCATTATTAACATAAAATTCACCGCTTTCAGCTGGCACAGAAATGCCATCAGGAATAATTAGCGGTTTTAATGTAGGCGCTTTAAGGTAATCTTCATTTCCATCGACTTCACGCTTATAGTTTTGATTGCTCCCACAGCCAACAAGAAATAAAGAAGTCATAATGGTTAAAACAGCCACTTTTTTAATGGCTTTGTTTTTAAATAAAGTTCTGTTCAATGTGTGATTTAACATAGATATCTACTTTTTAAAATAAAGGTTATACAACACTAATTAGAGTAAATTTGCTTCTTTTAACGCTTGCTCAACTGCGGGGATCGATGATGCACTGAGTGATACCATTGGCAATCGAATTGTTGCATCTTGCATTAAACCTAATTTTGCACAAGCCCATTTGACTGGAGTTGGGTTCGGTTCGATAAATAAATTATGATGTAAAGCCATTAAGGTATCATTTAAAGTTCGGGCTTCTTGAATTTGGTTATTGGCAGCAAGTTGACATACAGTTGCAACAGCTTTAGCTGCAACATTAGCGGTAACGGAAATAACACCATCACCACCTAAAATCATAAAATCCAAAAATGTTGAATCATCACCACTAAGTAACTTAAAGTCAGGTCCAACCAATTTACGAGTAGGATAGACTCTAGAAAGATCGCCTGTTGCATCTTTTAATGCAACAATATTTTTGATTTTAGCCAAGCGTCCAACCGTTTCAGGTTTAATATCACTACTGGTGCGACCTGGCACATTATATAAAATCTGAGGCAGAGCGGTGCTTTCGGCAATGGCTTTAAAATGCTGATACATACCTTCTTGAGTAGGTTTGTTATAATAAGGTGCAACCGTTAAACAACCTACAACACCAATATTTTCAACCCGATGAGTTAATTCAATAGCCTCTTTAGTTGCATTAGCCCCTGTGCCCGCAATAATGGCTATACGACCGTCAGCATAATCAATGGTTCGTTTAATAACATCAATATGCTCGTGATGATCAAGTGTTGCCGATTCGCCTGTTGTTCCAACCGAAACAATAGCCGATGTCCCATTAGCAATATGATATTCAACCAATTTTTTTAAGCTTACATGATCAACATTTCCTTTGGTATCCATCGGAGTAACAAGTGCGACCAAACTTCCTGTAAACATAAAATGACCTCTCATATTATTGGTTTATAACACAACGTAAAGAATAAAAAATCTGCGAACAAGTATGCGATATTTCTAAAGTAAATTCAACTTTTGTTACGCCGGATTATCAATATCAATAAAAATAACTTCAACACCATGATTATTAGCTAACCATTCGCCTAATTTTTTAATGCCGTAACGCTCGGTAGCGTGATGCCCAGCAGCATAAAAATTAATGCCGTACTCGCGCGCAATATGAATAGTGCGTTCCGAAACTTCGCCAGTAAAAAAAGCATCCACGCCATTTTGCGCTGCCTGCTCAATATAATCTTGCCCTCCACCACTACACCACGCAATACGATTAATCACTGCTGGTGCATTATCACCACAAAATAACACTTGTCGCTGATTATTGTGTAACACTTGCTCTAGGTGTTGTTTAAATTGTAGCGCCGTCAGTGGCATGTTTAACGTGCCAGTAAAAAGCAGATCAGCGATATCATTACGCTTATCGACCGCAATCCCCAACAAATTAGCTAACTCAATATTATTACCAAAAATGGAGTGTCCATCTAATGGCAAGTGATAACTGTATAAATTAATATCATGCGTTAATAGTGTTTTAAGCCGTTTATATTTAATACCTGTAATGGTTTGTGGTTCACTTTTCCAAAAATAGCCATGGTGCACAAGTATAGCATCGGCTTGTAATTCAACCGCTTTATCCAATAATAACTGACACGCGGTCACGCCAGTCACAATCTTATGCACCTGTTCGCGCCCCTGCACTTGCAATCCATTTGGTGCATAATCACGATAACGGGTAATTTGTAGTTCATTATTAATTATCTTTTCTAATTCAAAGTTGTGCATAATTCACTCGGTTTTAAGATCATTTATATGATGATGATTGATTATAATCACTTTAATCAATCAGCGCATCTTCTTGTTCGTTTTAATCTCTATTTTGCCAAAATGGCTACAATCCTTGCCACAATAAAAGCGCATTAAAATTAACTATTCAATAGCAAATCTCAATGCCAATGCTAGGCGAAATAATCAAAAGCTGTCATAATAGTCTTTTTTTGACAAATTAAGATAGATTAACGTGCCAAACGCCAAATTATGTGAACGCTTTCGTGGGTTTTATCCTGTTGTTATTGATATAGAAACATCAGGGTTTGATCCAAAACTCAATGCTATTTTAGAAATTGCCGCTATTACTTTAAAAATGACACCCGACGGCTGGCTAGAGCCAGATCAATCCTTGCAATTTAATGTTAATCCATTTAGCGACGCGATTTTAGAGCCAACAGCACTGGCTTTTAACGGAATCGATCCGACTAACCCTTTACGCTCAGCGGTAGATGAAAAGCACGCTTTAGACGAAATATTCAAAATGGTTAGAGCCGGCATAAAAAATAACGAATGTACCCGCGCAGTCATTGTGGCACACAACGCACACTTTGATCACAGTTTTTTAATGGCTGCCGCTGAACGCTCAAATATCAAACGCAATCCATTCCACCCATTTGCCACCTTCGATACGGCATCACTAAGTGGCTTAGTTTTTGGGCAAACCGTACTGGCCAAAGCTTGTCAAGTAGCACAAATCGAATTTGATCATAAACAAGCTCATAGCGCGCTATACGATACGCAAAAAACTGCAATACTCTTTTGCAAAATCGTCAATCGACTTAAAACGTTAGGTGGATGGCCTTTAACAGCTATAGATGATAGAGAAGTAACGTCAATCATGGATTGTGAAAATACTTAGTAACACGAAGCATTCATAAACACAATAACAAAAAATTACCGATAAAAAATTACCGATAAAAAATTACCGATAAAAAATTACCGATAAAAAAGCGCGCTTAATCTGCACGCTTAATGCTATTTAGAAATTAAGGTTTATGTTTTTCGGCAGTTTGTTGAATAAGTGTTTGCAACTCGCCAGCTTGAAACATTTCTAGTAAGATATCGCACCCTCCGACTAATTCGCCTTCAACCCATAATTGTGGGAACGTTGGCCAATTAGCAAATTTAGGTAATTCGGCACGAATATCTGGGTTTTGCAAAATATCAACATAGGCAAATGGCTCTCCACATTGTGATAAAACCTGCACCGCCTGTGCCGAAAAGCCACAACTTGGTAATTTTGGCGAACCTTTCATATAGAGAATAATTGGATTATCGGCAATTTGTTTTTTGATTTTATCGAGCGTTGTCATTTCAGTGGTCATACGATTTCCTTTATCATTTTTCGTAATAATACTGACTATTTTAACGTACAATGGATATTGTTCCCACTGCTATCTTAAATCCCCATTGTTTAATGCACATTTTTAAAACAAACAAGGAACAGTAAATAGCATCTGTTTATGATTAACCGTATCATTTGAAGACTTACTTCTCATTAGTAAAAAATAGCAAAAGAATTTTTAAGCTAACAAAAGATTAATACGTTTTATTATCAAAAATCAGTCAGAAAACCTATTGATTTTATTCTTGATTTTTATTTGAAGTTTTTATGTGAGGTTTTTAACGTTATTTTTTAACCATAATATGACAGTTAGTCATTTGATTAACAATCCCTTTTCTTGCTACTACACTTGCTACTACAAAAGCGCTTAACTGGGGGGGTAATTAACTAAAGCGCCACCTGACTACAGAACGTTTGGCGCTTTACTGACTTTGCTTAATCGAATTTGATATTGCTTTTTGCAAACTTAGAATTTTTATCAATACCCAACGCTAGGGATAAGTGCACAAGGTATACCAATTGTCGCCATTCCCGCGGGAATCAACAGTAGCTTCCGCTGGGCTTACCACAAAATGGCTGCTTGCATTGAAAATGTCACTAGTCCAATGCCAATCGTAGTTATTGTTGAAAAAACTAGAACCAATGTAAAAACTAACATCGCCCCACTCCGTACTAAAGCCAGCATCGATTCTACGTTGGCGAAACCAAGAGTTTGATGTTGGCACCGTCCCATCGATGCCATTTACACAAGGAAAACGGGAACCTAAACCGCACTTGGCATTGGTTATATCTTTAATTTTTACTTGACGATACCCCAAACTATTACACCATGCTAATGAGTCAGAATAGAAAGCCCTTTTTGTACCACGATGAACAAACCACTGCTTCAACACAAATCCATATTTGATTACCACATTATTACTTTTATCATAACCCTTTAGTACAAATAGTTGCGGTAAAGTTGGCTTAGCTATTGTCTCTGGATTGCTAGATTGTCTTTGAGCTGCCGTTACCGTAGGTCCGGTAAGGGTGACCTTTACCCCGCCTAAACGCTCAAAGTGATAACCGTCACCGGCTGATGGTTTTGGCGGCTCTACTGTCATGCTAGCGGTTATCCCCCCCTGACTTACCGAAGGCCAACTTAATTCGCTTGGGTTTACGTCATCATCCATATCTAAATAAAAATACAGCCCATTAGCGCCTGTTGTCGGAAAATTTTGTTCATATGTAGCCAACTTAGTTGATTGGACTAAAAATCCGCCTCTATCATTGTCCGTGTGCAGGTTGCCCCAAAGCGCAAACTGATAAGAATGACCAACAGTCTCAAAAATGCCTAATGCACCTTTTGGTGCAAAATTATTATGCAATAAATTTGGCCTTACGTATTTGATATCATCATAATGACAGCGGGTTGATCCCTTTGGTTTGATATAGTAAACAGCACTACCACTATCAAATGTACTATTATTGGGCATGCCATAACGTGTACTTAAGCTACCGTCACTGCTTGTTAATACTACTTTATAAGGTGCATCACATATATTTAATACCGTATTACGATTCACGGCATTATCATCTTTATCGGTGATATCAACCGTTAAAGTCCCTGTTGCGCTAGCCCCATTAGCGTCTTGACCGTCGCCATCATCATCGCCCCAATAATGATATGGCGGGTCGAGTAATGCATTTAGCGCTATTGAATTCACGTCCACTGGAACGAGCATAGCAATATCACTAAAACTATCCCCCAGTTGCGGTAACTCAATGGGATTTGTTGGACTTGACATATTTTTTTGTGGCGTGATAATTTGACCGTCTGATAGCTTAATACTTAATAATTTCTCGGTGGTTGAGATCTTCGTTTGCCCACCATCATACGTAAAATACGGCGCACTACCTTGTATTACTTTTGTGCTTTGCGCGGATAATGCCTGCACATCCAATGAACATAATAGCAACAACGGCAACAAGAAGCGTGGCGGTAGCAATTTTTTCTTTAACGAAAAAGACAGTTTTGTGAATTTAATTAAGTTGCGTGCATAAAAGCAATTTTTGGAACTAGCTACAAAAGTTAAGATATAGGACATCCAGTGTCTAAAATAATACTGCATTACATTTCACCCATCTCGTGATTTTGTTTTATTTTAATTTTTTTCTGCGTGTAATATCACTGTCTAGTTTAGTTTTTAAACAGCTAAATTATAACCACTAAAATTTTTTTTGCTACCTTTTTGTTAATTTTTTGTTTGTTTTTTGTTTAATTATTGATAATAAATGGCGTAACGACTTTTAAGAATTGGCTTTGTGGGAAATCGCATTATTCTATTCGATTTTATGGGATACGTTTAAGAGATTAACGCTTCATAGGTTTTCACTAATAACACACGTTACTGACAAAACTTAAAACACCTTAAACCCCACAAACCTTAAAATAAACTATTGTCAGCCTAAAAAATCATTCAGAAAACCCATTGATTTTATTGAATTTTTTTTGGCATTTTTTTAAAATAAAAGAGAATAGGGATACCAGCAAAATATCGACCACAAATTCTTAACTGAATTGACGATTTAGAAAAAGGCGGTAGCAATCAAGGCATAGGACTACTAGCATTGGTGCCCTAAATAATACAGCATCACATTTCACTTACCGCACAAACCTTTTTTTATTTTTCTGGTTTACCATTTACTTGATAAGATTGTTTTTCAATAATTGAAATTGTTACTTTTCAAAAAAATTTAGCCCGTTTTTCGTCAGTTTTTTGTAAATTTTTAATGGATGGCGTACCTTTTAAAATAATTAGGCTAAAGCGTTTTAAGCTCGTTATTTTAAATGGAAGTTTTTATTGTGACTTTTAGATATGATTGATTCTTAGCATATTATTGCGTCAAAAAAACCAACCGCCGCTTAGTAATGGTAAAAATGGGCGAATTT
>NZ_LZGX01000060.1:0-820 GCF_001690825.1 Gilliamella sp. Fer1-1 | reverse complement strand
CCATTAAAAATACGGGTCGATAATGGGCCAGAATTTACAGGAAAAACCTTTACCAACTGGGCTAAATCACATGATATAACCATTGATTATATCCAGCCCGGTAGCCCTTATCAAAATGGCTATATTGAACGATTTAATCGTACCTATCGTACTGAAGTACTCGATTTATATCTTTTTAACAACTTAGCTCAAGCAAGGAGAATAACTGAAGAATGGTTAACAATTTATAACACCGAAAGACCGCATGAGGCATTAAATAACATGACACCGATTGAGTATAAAACACTAAAACAAGCAGCATGATTTTCTACGTGAGTTGTGTACTAAGTTTGGGGTATTTACAATATTGTTTTAGTTCTGCCATTGAGTTTTCCCATTATTTATTAGTACTCTTAATTCTATTTTATATCAATTTATATAGATACTTGTCCAAAGGTATTATGGTTATCTATCTCAGCAAAGCTAGGCTGGTACTGAATAAGCTACATTAGTTTAATTAATTTTAAAAATAATGATAATTATAACAAATTGAGTGGCCCAAATATTTTCTCTAGCTTAATATAAAAATTATTAATGATATCTTCTTCCGACTTGTTGTAATAAAAATAAAAATCTTCAATAAATAAAGATACATCGCTATTTACAAATCTTTTAACATCATGACGACGTTTCAATCTATATGAGTCTAACCGATAACCAAAACCTCTAAAATCTTTGTCTCCTTTATAGATTTCTAATTTAAATTCTTCGTAATGCTCATCTTTACTTAATTCATAAATGATCGTTTTTATTAATTCATATTTTTTTATCTTTGCCATTT
>NZ_LZGX01000059.1:0-2019 GCF_001690825.1 Gilliamella sp. Fer1-1 | reverse complement strand
TCCTTATTAAATCAGTCAAACCTTCTTCCAAGCATAAATCATCTTTGTCATTATTAGGAAGTTTTATTGCTTCAAATTGATATCTTAAAGGGATTTTTTCCGCTGAAAAAATTTTTTTATACTCCTTTACTTTTTCTGGAGTTTTCCAATAAGATAAAGGGGAAGTCATCTTTGTTGTTGTCTCATATGGAATAAAACAAATTGTATCGACTATAACTTTTCCATCAATTAATATGAGTTTAATTTTCGAAAATCTTTCTATTAAACTTTCTCTTTCAGAATCGGATCCTCCTCCAGAAACAGAATTTTTTGAAACTTTATAAAAATCCCAAATATCCGGAGATTCATTTGAATGTACATATCCTATAGAAAACATAAAAAATAAAATCAAAGTTAAACAATTTTTTTTCATTTCATGTTATCCTGCTAATTTAAAATTTCTAATTATTCAATTACTTTAATAGCATTAAAATCAAATTTTTCTGTATCAAATGACTATTATGTAACTTATCACCATCTACTACTCCTGATATTCCACTAAATAAGTTATAAATTTCTTCTCCTATTCGAAAAGTTCGAAAATGAAATTTAGCTAAAGCATTAACAAATGCTTTATCTTTTTTCCAATCTGATTGTAAATACCCCAAACTTAGTACACAACTCACGTAGAAAATCATGCTGCTTGTTTTAGTGTTTTATACTCAATCGGTGTCATGTTATTTAATGCCTCATGCGGTCTTTCGGTGTTATAAACCGTTAACCATTCTTCAGTTATTCTCCTTGCTTGCGCTAAGTTGTTAAAAAGATATAAATCGAGTACTTCAGTACGATAGGTACGATTAAATCGTTCAATATAGCCATTTTGATAAGGGCTACCGGGCTGGATATAATCAATGGTTATATCATGTGATTTAGCCCAGTTTATAAAGGTTTTTCCTGTAAATTCTGGCCCATTATCGACCCGTATTTTTAATGGATACCCATGATATTCGGCCAGTTTATCTAAGTAACGGGTAATCCTTCCTGCTGGTAAGCTTACTGCAATATCAATACCTAACGCCTCACGATTAAAGTCATCGATGACATTGAATGTCCTAAAGCGACGTTGATTACGACTACTGTCACTCATAAAATCCATTGACCAACATTCACCTTGTTTATTGGGGACTAATAACCTTTCCGGGCATCGTGGAGGAATGCGTTTTTTACGCTTTACCCTGAGATTAAGCTTTAATTCACAATACACCCGATATACCCGTTTATGATTCCATTGATAGCCGAGCTTTCTGATACGATTAAAACATTTAGGAAAGCCCCAGCGTAAATGCCGGTCTGTGATAGCATTCAACACCGAAACAATCACCGAATCATCCTGTAACTTAGCTTGATAATAGTAAGCACAACGGCTTAAACCAACAATGGCACAGCTCATAGCAATAGTAACTGAATGATTTTGTTGTAGTTGCTGTGCCCACGTTTTACGTGCCTCAGTTGGCACTAAAGCTTTTTTATGATTTCTTCCTGAAGCTGGGATTTTAAGCTCAGTTCGGCAAACATCTGCTTAAGCTTGCGGTTTTCAGCCTCTAGCTCCTTTAATCGTTTGATATCCGACATTTCCATTCCGCCGTATTTTTCTCGCCATTTATAGAAAGTTGAATTACCCATGCCATATTGACGGCACAGTTCTTTAACGGGAATACCTGCTTCAGCTTCTTTTAAAATAGCTACGATTTGATGTTCAGTCATTTTTTTCATAATTAAATCCTCTTTTACTTTTATCATAGAGAATTTTCTACTTTTTTGCTGTACTATTTTAGGGGGTAGTTACAGGTCCCTTTTTCAGCACTTTCATCATCACAAAGGTAATTTGTAAACTGATAAGATTTAGAATTAATACGAAACCAAGCCTCGTCTACAGATGTTTTATTTAAACAAGGCTCTTGAGCATAACAAATAACACTGGTTGTCACCATGGCTATTAATAGTGTTATTTTTTTCATAAAAATCTGATTCCTTATT
>NZ_LZGX01000058.1:0-527 GCF_001690825.1 Gilliamella sp. Fer1-1 | reverse complement strand
TTAAAAATAAGAAACAGACAATCTGTGTGGGCACTTGCGAGACAAAAGATTAAAGTCTACGGACTAAAAAATTAAGTCTTGATAAGTGACACTGAAGATTCATTTGAATATGTCAGAGACAGTTATTGAGCATCAAACTTTAAATTGAAGAGTTTGATCATGGCTCAGATTGAACGCTGGCGGCAGGCTTAACACATGCAAGTCGAACGGTAACATGAGTGCTTGCACTTGATGACGAGTGGCGGACGGGTGAGTAAAGTATGGGGATCTGCCGAATGGTGGGGAACAACAGTTGGAAACGACTGCTAATACCGCATAAAGTTGAGAGACCAAAGCATGGGACCTTCGGGCCATGCGCCATTTGATGAACCCATATGGGATTAGCTAGTAGGTGGGGTAAAGGCTCACCTAGGCGACGATCTCTAGCTGGTCTGAGAGGATGGCCAGCCACACTGGAACTGAGACACGGTCCAGACTCCTACGGGAGGCAGCAGTGGGGAATATTGCACAATGGGGGGAACCCTGAT
>NZ_LZGX01000057.1:0-9051 GCF_001690825.1 Gilliamella sp. Fer1-1 | reverse complement strand
GCATAAATTAAATAAAAAATCGCTAATTTTTATAAAACAAAAACTTCAATAAAATCAATAGCTTTTCTGACTAATTTTTAGGATGAAAAACAACTTATAGGAAAGCTGTGATTTCCGGCGTTTTAATTTTTGTAAATAAAATAAGCGATTAATAATAACACCAAAGCGGGGTATTTTAACTCCTGCACATAGCACAGAATGCGCTCTACTTATAATTACTCGTATCATCCATGATACTCACCTCTTCTAGGTCATCTTAGTATAGCTAAGATGTTCAAATTTTTGCAGAAAAATTTGCTCCACTTTTGCCACAGAGGCTTTAACGAAATAGTGCCGATTTTACAAACCACTTAGCCTTCAGGAAAAACAGTAATTTTGGATGATATTACGGCTTCCTATCTTCCTCATGTTTTTATTTACTTTTTAGTGATTGATTTGGCGTGTTATTTTTATTGATAATGTTAAACCGCAGTATAAGCGGTTTGACATTTTTGATAAGCATTATTTTTTAGCATAAAGTATAAATGGTATTTTTTTATATTGTTTAGTTCTTTTATCCCATTCTTCTAGCTTGAGTAAGCAAAGATGATATTTTTCGTCTTGTGCTGGTTTAGCGCCAACGGAGAATAAATAATCTTTGCCTGCTTCAGGAGTAAATTCAAATGCGCGGTTAATCCCGTTGCAAACAAAAAACTTGGTATAACCTTGACGAAACCATCCTGGTTCAACTTTAGTTGACATTCCAACTGTAAAACCAAAAATAAATGGTTTATTTGGAATGACATTAATTTGATTTAATGGTTTGACGTAATCACCCAAAACCGTTACGCCATGAATATCTGTAACCGGAGTTACGGCCTCTGTATCACCAAATCGAAAAGGAACCAGACCACCATTGTCATAATGGGTTGCTTCATCATATATCCGCATCTTTACGTTAACATCACTTGCCCCTATTTGAATAACGGTAACTCTTGCTTTAGTTTGATTACCCGTTGGTTCAACTTCAGAATAAAAACGACTTTTTGATAAAAATTTAGCATGAAATTCTGCTTGCCATTGCGCTATATGATATTCGGCAGAACTTTTATAAGTGGAGCATGATACGATAAATAGCGCAAATGCCACTACGCATAACATTCTAAAAAATTTAAACATTTATACTCCTTAATTTAAGTTAGATTTATAAAATAACACCTATACAAAGCTAATTAAAGGACTCTAACTTTTACAATAAATAATAATCAATATGTTAAATATTTGATGCAATTTATTGATTATGATATAGATATTGATTTTATAGCTGATGCCATAAAATAGCTTTCTGTGATAAACTAATAATCAGTTATAATATAAGCACTACATATCATTTTATACATTGCAATAATGCGTTACGAAACTTGCTTATTGTTTTACCAGATTGGAACATAACGAAATTTAAAAAATAACGCCATGATTAATGAAGACAATTTTTCCGACCATACACCCATGATGCGGCAATATTTAAAACTGAAAGCCGAAAACCCCGATATTTTGCTTTTTTATCGCATGGGTGATTTTTACGAAATGTTTTATGACGATGCTAAACGTGGCTCGCAGCTTTTAGATATTTCGCTCACTAAACGTGGCTCTTCAAATGGTGAGCCTATTCCTATGGCGGGTGTGCCCTATCATGCTGTTGAAAGCTATCTAGCCAAGTTAATTTCGCTCGGTGAATCCGTCGCTATTTGCGAACAAGTTGGCGATCCGGCTACCAGTAAAGGCCCTGTTGAACGTAAAGTTGTTCGTATTGTTACCCCAGGTACTGTCAGTGATGAATCGTTACTAGAGGATCGCAAAGACAATTTACTGGCTTCAATTTGGCAACAAAACCGCCATTATGGTTATGCGACACTCGATATCAGCTCAGGTCGATTTTTTGTTTTTGAATGTGATAATTTCGAGGCAATTCAAGCCGAATTGCAACGAACAAGTCCCGTTGAATTGCTTTATCCCGAAGATTTTCAATCCATGCCATTAATTGAACATCGTCATGGTTTGCGCCGTCGCCCACAATGGGATTTTGACCTTGAAACGGCAAAACAGCAACTTAATTTACAATTTGGTACCAATGACCTTGTCGGATTTGGTGTTGAAGACTGCCATTACGCACTTTGTGCAGCGGGGTGCTTATTGCAATATGTTAAAGATACCCAACGCACGGCGCTGCCTCATATACGTTCAATTATCAAACAATCAGCCTATGATTTTGTGGTATTAGATGCAGCCACTCGGCGTAATCTAGAAATTACTGAAAATCTAGCTGGTGGCACTGAAAATACCGTTGCTGAAATACTCGATAAAACCCAAACGCCAATGGGTAGCCGAATGCTTAAACGTTGGTTACATGCACCAATTCGCAATTTGACAATATTACAAAATCGCCAACTTGCGATCAGTGAATTACAAAATTATATTGATGATGCCAACCCATTATTAAAACAAATTGGCGATTTAGAACGTATTTTGGCAAGGCTCGCGTTGCGAACCGCCCGTCCTCGTGATTTTGCTCGTCTGCGTGATGCTTATAATTTATTACCACAGTTACAAAATCTATTGAGTTGCCTTACTTCGCCCGCATTAATCACATTGCGTGCCAAAATAAACCAATTTGATCGCATAGCAGATATTTTAAATCATGCTATTGTTGATGCCCCGCCCGTGATTATTCGTGATGGCGGTGTGATTGCAGGTGGATATAATGCAGAGCTAGACGAGCTACGAAGCCTTGCTGATGGTGCAACCAATTATCTAGAACAGCTTGAAATACGAGAGCGTGAAACGCTTGGCATTGATACGCTTAAAGTGGGCTTCAATGCGGTGCATGGCTACTATATCCAAATCAGCCGAGGTCAAAGCCATTTAGCGCCAATTCATTATACTCGTCGTCAAACACTGAAAAATGTTGAACGGTACATAATTCCCGAGCTTAAAGAGTATGAAGATAAAGTCCTTACAGCTAAAGGGCGAGCATTAGCGCTCGAAAAACAACTTTACGAACAGCTATTTGATCTATTAATGCCCGAACTCGCCGATATGCAAATTAGCGCTGATGCCATTGCCGAGCTTGATGTTTTAACCAACCTTGCAGAGCGCGCATTAACACTTAACTATCAAACACCAACACTATCAACCAACGCAGGTATAGAAATTAAAGATGGGCGGCATGTAGTTATTGAACAAGTATTACAGACGCCTTTTATTGCCAATTCACTATCATTATCACCAAGCAGACGCATGTTAATTATTACTGGACCAAATATGGGAGGGAAAAGTACTTATATGCGTCAAGCGGCTTTGATTGTGTTGCTTGCCTATATTGGTAGTTTTGTACCTGCATCAAAAGCAACAATTGGTCCAGTAGATCGCATTTTTACCCGAATTGGCGCTTCAGATGATTTAGCTTCAGGGCGTTCTACGTTTATGGTTGAAATGACTGAAACGGCCAACATTATGCATAATGCCACAGAACAAAGCCTTGTTTTAATGGATGAAATCGGTCGAGGCACCTCAACTTATGATGGGCTTTCTTTAGCTTGGGCCTGTGCGGAAAATTTAGCTAATGAAATCAAATCAATGACACTGTTTGCCACCCATTACTTTGAATTAACCCAACTACCTGAACATCTGCAAGGTGTTTATAACATCCACTTTGATGCTATTGAACACGATAATACTGTTGCTTTTATTCACGAAGTATCTGGAGGTGCGGCTAGTAAAAGTTTTGGTATTGCTGTTGCTGGGCTTGCTGGCGTACCCAAAGCAGTATTAAAACGAGCTAAACAAAAATTGAAAGAGCTAGAAATTATTTCCAAACAATCTGCTGGTAGCCATATTGATAAATCGCAACTCTCGTTGATGATCAGTGAGCCAACAACGTCAGAAGTCGAAGAAGCATTAAAACAGATCGATCCTGATGCTTTAACACCTAAACAAGCTTTAGAAATGCTATATCAATTAAAAAAATTATTGTAATGTGCAAGCGCAATAATCGTTTTATCACATTACAATTTAACAACTATCAATAATCACTGCCAAATTGACTTTTGGCAGTTAGATTTTTAGGTGTGATTACGCCCAATGCTTTTTCTTTGATGTTTTACCAATACCAGGGTTAAAGCTATTTGTTGGATCGAGCTGTTGATAGAATTTTTTCAAATCATCATTCGCATGATACAAATGCCCAACATTATGCTCTGCTGGATACTGAGCCCCTCGCTGGTCGAGTAATGCTAAAATATCGTGCTTAACTTTATCGCAATCCACGCCTTTTTTGGCAATATAATCTTGATGAAAAACATAACAGAAAAAATGCCCATAATACATTTTGTGAATAAAATGTTGATCGATATCTTTTGGTAGCGTTTCAAACCAATCGGTATCATTGCGTTTTAATGCAATATCAAGTGCCACAATGTCTTCTACTGTTTTACTATGCACATTGCGGTAAGCCGTTGCAGCCCCTGCGGCAGCAAAGCGGTGTAACATCGCTGCTTGTGCTTCCTTTTCATTGCATAAAAAATAATTACCATTTTTATTTCGAAAATAGCCTTTTAAAAAAGCTTCGGCCTCAGCGATTCCATCATCTGCCATTTTTAAGATAAGATGATGCTGATAACAATCACGATAATTGCGTAACGACTTAGGCAAGTGCTTTGGTAATAATCGACAAACAAAAATAGAAAACCGATCCGAAAAATTCTTAGGGAAAAACGGAATTTTAGCGGTAATGCGATCTACAACATTTTTAAAAACAAACAGGCGTGGCATCATATCTGTGCCTAATTTCTGAATAGCAAGAAAGGTTGGTTTACCATAAATAGCTGCAATATCAAAAGCCACACGATGCATATATTCGCCCGACACAGGTAAGGTTTTAAATTGACGCAAAATATGGCGGCGAATATCATTTAATTCAGTAATATTATTTGTGCCAATATAAAATACAGCCGATTTATTTTCTAAAGGAAAGGTATCTAAGCGCACGGCAAAAACCATTAAACGTCCGGCACTGCCCGACGCTTCATAATGGCGGGTTGGATCGGCATTAAACCGAGCAGGTGTATTAGCATCAACTTGACGAACATGCTCACAATAATGATGATCATGACCTAAACCTGCATCTGCATTTATATCTTTATCGGTATAAGTATGATTTTGCAAATTCTGCAAAATCGTTTCTGGCTCATCCCCCAGCTCAATACCTAAATGATTAACTAAGTGCAATTGTCCTTGCTGATCTAATTGAGCAAAAACAGCCATTTGAGTATACGCAGGTCCTCGCTGAATAAGCGCACCGCCAGAATTATTACAAACGCCTCCCATCACTGATGCACCAATGCAAGATGAGCCAATCACCGAATGTGGGCCTCGATGATATTTTTTTAGTTCTTTTTCTAGCCGATAGAGCGTGCTACCTGGCAAGCAAACAACTTGCTCACCATTTTTAATAACATTAATCCCGTCCAATCTGCGAGTGCTAACAATAACGATGGGGCGATCATAATCATTGCCATCTGGCGTAGATCCACCTGTTAAACCTGTATTCGCTGATTGTGCAATCACAATCACATCAGCCTCAACACAAGCTTTTAAAACTTGCCATTGCTCAACAAGTGTGCCTGGCAAAACTACCGCCAAGGCATCTCCCTTACCAAAGCGAATACCCTGACGGTAAGGGAGTGTTCGGCTAGGAGTAGTTAAAGTATATTTATGTCCAACAATACTTTGTAGCTTCTCAATGAGTTTAGCTGTTTGATTACTTTTCATATCGGTATGTCCCATGTATATTGAAAATTGTATTGCGTTAACACTGGTTATTTAATAATCAACCATCTTAACTAAAAGCTACACAATTAGCTATCGGTATTTCATCAATCTTTACCGCGCGTTAATCGTTATTTTTCATGAAAAATAGATTAACCGTGAAGTATAGTCGTTAAGTTTAAGCGTAAATAATGGATAAGTTATCGGTTATCATTGAGCATCAAGTGCAAGGATTTACGCTTTCTTATACATTCACTTTTTTATGATGGAGTGGGCATATGCAATTTTTATCATTAACAATAAAAATCTATTTGATATGATTTACCTTATTTTAAGATGTATTATTACTTTCTCGCTTAATCATTAACTTTAATCTTAGAAATAACAACGTAACATCCGTAGAAATAAGACAAGAAAATATCCTTCTGGGAGGTTGAGAGGCGTAAGATTAAATGCATACCAAATATGACTAACAATAATTCTTATTTTGCTTAAAACTTTCCTCAAGTTTTTGCCGTTGCTGATGAGTAAATTCGTCATAAAAAAGAAAATAAAAAGAATATTTTTGTATTTGTATTAAATAGCCTTTCTTTAATTTTCTTATCTTATAAAATTCCGAATATTTAATTTTAACTCCAGATAGTTTTTCTTTATATGTGCATTCTAATTTATCATTATAAAATGTGATAATTGCATGGCGGTAAACGCTATTCACCGATTTAACAATGCGATTCACCGATAATCGCAAACACAATGGATACCCAACCAAGGCAAAAATAGAACCCAATAGCATAGATAGAGAAATTTGATCAAAAATAAAACCTATCAGTATAATAAAAAGTATTACAAACATTCCGATCGTTATATTACGGTACAAATACTTGAGCCCCGTTAGGATTCTTTGTGTTGTCACTTCGTAATTTTCAATAACAGCTAATGGTGCGTCACACTCTTTTTCGTAATATGGCTTTAAGTTATTGTCTAATATTATTAAATGTTCGGGCTTAAATAGTTCAAATTTAACAAAATAAAATATTGTGCAATTAACAAAAAATAGATACCCATCTGCTTTTTTATGGATTTGATAAAAGTCTTGATAATAGTAAGTATTGGTTTCACTTTTATCCTGATTATGTAATATCATTTTTTCATCATCAAATGTGATTAGAAAATTTCGCATATTGTCGGCTATTGAGCGGTCTAAATTCTCGGCAAACTCTTTATCTAGCACGCCAGACTGAGCATAGTACGAATCTAACAAATATTGCGAGTTGATTTTATATTCTACAGTTATTTTTTTATTCATTGTTTAGCTCTTTTGTAAATATCCCAAACTTAGTACACAACTCACCTAGTACACAACTCACGTAGAAAATTAAGCGACCTATTTTAGTGCTTTATATTCAATCGGTGTCATGTTATTTTATTTAATGCCTTTGCGGTCTTTCGGTGTTATAAATCGTTAACCATTCTTCGCTTGTTTTCCTTAAAAGTTGAATTATGCCCTATTTACGGCACAGCTCTTTAACAGGAATACCATCCTCAGCTTCTTTTAAAATAGCTACAATTTGATTCAGCCCTTTTTCATCATTAAATCCCATTTTACTTTTATCATAGAGAATTTTCTACTGCACTATTTTAATGGGTAGTTACACTGCATTTTTTCTTTTTGAAATGCAATTGGTGATTGTTGGTACCACTTTCTGTTTTTTTGTTTATCATAGCAATGACCTTATAAAACGGGTACTAATTAGTGTAACCTATCCACTATACAACCAGCTTAAATAGTGACCTCGCCCAAAGGCATGGATTAATCTGACTTCTTTTTCAACTAATATAATTGTCTTTCCACTCTCCAGTAATCCATCTGCTAATGCTCGTTTCATGGCAAATCATTAATACCTTTGTGCTACTGAGTATACACTAACTCCTCTTTTGTTGGTTGTCTATAAGCCACAAAATAATCTTTACCTACAATAAATAATGTATTGTTCATATAAATGGCTTGATTGCCATTTAATAAAAATTTAGCTATAGGTAGTTCATCAATATTTTCAAATGTGGCATATTCCAATTCGTTACTGATATCAATGTGATATTTTTTAAAATTTTCTACTTGCTGTTGATATAATGCCTCATTACCAAAAAATTGTTTTGAATTAGTCTTACCAAAGTTTACCGGATAAACTTGTTGATAATTAACACAAAGTTTTTTTTCATTAGCATTTAAAGTTAATACCACACTATCAAGCTCTTCTAATTGACTACCCTCAAAACGTAAATAATTATTAGCTTGCTTACTTGTTAACAAAAGACTTCTAGCCGAATTTTTATTTGGATCTTTAGTAGCCCATTTGCTATAGCAATTAGACGTAACCGGTATTTCTTGAAACTTTCCTTCTTTTGTAATTTGAAAATGTTGTATTTCTATTGTTTCATCTTCAAAGCGTTGTTGGCGTTCAATGGAATAGTTTTTGTCTATATTGTAACCCCCAAAACCGGCTGGATACATATTTGTTGCCTCATCTCTTGTTGCGCCATAATAATTTTTTAATATTATCTTATCTAAAAAATCATATTGTTCTGATAAAAGGTAAAGATAAATTATTTGCTCTTCATTTTCTTGTGTGCCAGTTATTAAAATTGGATTTATCACATTATTAATTTGAGGTAGCTTTATTCCATTTAAATCAATTAAATAATTATTTAACTGTTCATATAAACTATCGTTATCGAATAAGTTTAAATAGTATGCAAAACTTCTTGATATATTTTGAGGATAATTATAATAATTCTCATCCTGAATGAATTTCGCTGATCTTTTAGAATTAATTGGTAAATCTAATGAGGGAAATTTATTACTTAATTTTTGAAATGAATACTTGTTTTGGGGTTTTAAAAAAGATGCAACAAAAGATTCATTTATAAATAATAACTGATCATTACCAAAAATCAATCTATGCTTTGGCAATAATAATTTAGCTAAATCAACATCTAAAACATCATCGAATTGTAAATAATTTACATCACCATTCGGTAAAATAAATTCGTTGATAATTGGATTTTCAATTAGATTTTTTGTGAGCAATTGGGATAAATCAGATGTTCGATGTACGCTGACATTATACTGGTTATTATTAATATAAATGATATTATTAACTAACTTAACTCGTAAATTATTCAAATAATTAGGGTTATAACTATCTTTTTTCATTAGATAATTATTTTCAATATATTTATCTAAAA
>NZ_LZGX01000056.1:0-1247 GCF_001690825.1 Gilliamella sp. Fer1-1 | reverse complement strand
ATATATTGAACCACTAAATTTTTTGCCACGAATAATTAGGTTATAAAAAAATAAGTTAAAAACAACGTGATTGCTGTAATTATAATCTATTTAATCTTGACGATTATTCAAGGCAGTGCTACTATTTACAGCCTATTCAGACAGACCACTAAGGCGCGTTGGCAGAGTGGCCATGCTGCGGATTGCAAATCCGTCTACCTCGGTTCGACTCCGGGACGCGCCTCCATCTATGTTAATCATTTTTTTATTTAGTTTCACTTATTTTTCAATTTAGCAATTATAACATTATCAATATTAATTATGAGCTATTTTAATTATCACGCGAAAGCGAAGAAGTTAATCAAGAATGGCGATCTTGTTAGGTATGAATTTGTTAATGATTGGAATGGTATTAAACCTGCGTTAGTTTTATATTTTAAAAATGCTAATCCTATGCCGATTAGAGAATATCGGTGGGATGAATATTTGCCATTGTTGAATTCTTCATTTGAATAATGCAAAAATGGGCGTTATATTGTAACTATCCCCTAAAATAGTACAGCAAAAAAGTAGAAAATTCTCTATGATAAAAGAAAAGGGGATTTAATGATGAAAAAAATGACTGAACATCAAATCGTAGCTATTTTAAAAGAAGCTGAAGCGGGTATTCCCGTTAAAGAGCTGTGCCGTAAATATGGCATGGGTAATTCAACTTTTTATAAATGGCGGGAAAAATATGGCGGTATGGAAACGTCGGATATCAAACGCTTAAAGGAGCTTGAGGCTGAAAACCGCAAGCTTAAGCAGATGTTTGCCGAACTGAGCTTAAAATCTCAGCTTCAGGAAGAAATCATAAAAAAGCTTTAGTGCCCACAAAGGCACGTAAAACGTGGGCACAGCAACTACAACAAAATCATTCGGTTACTATTGTTATGAGTTGTGCTATTGTTGGCTTAAGCCGTTGTGCTTACTATTATCAATCTAAGTTACAGGATGATTCGGTTATTGTTTCAGTATTGAATGCTATCACAGATAGGCATTTACGCTGGGGCTTTCTTAAATGTTTTCATCGTATCAGAAAGCTCGGCTATCAATGGAATCATAAACGGGTATATCGGGTGTATTGTGAATTAAAGCTTAATCTCAGGGTAAAGCGTAAAAAACGCATTCCTCCACGATGTCCGGAAAGGTTATTAGTCCCCAATAAACAAGGTGAATGTTGGTCAATGGATTTTATGAGTGACAGTAGCCGTAATCAACGTCGCTTT
>NZ_LZGX01000055.1:0-32277 GCF_001690825.1 Gilliamella sp. Fer1-1 | reverse complement strand
GTTTTTGTTTTATAAAAATTAGCGATTTTTTATTTAATTTATGCGTGTGAGTAGAGGATTTCGCATAAAATCCCCGCTTTGATATTATTATTAATCGTTTATTTTATTTACAAAAGTTAAAATGCCCGAAACCGCAACTTCCCTATCAGCTGTTTTTCATCCTAAAAATCAGTCAGAAAAGCCATTGATTTTATTTAAGTTTTTATTTTGTAAAAATTGGTGGTTTTTTACTTAATTTATGCGTGTGAGTAGAGGATTTCACATAAAATCCCCGCTTTGGTATTATTATTAATCGCTTATTTTATTTACAAAAGCTAAAATGCCCGAAACCGCAACTTTCCTATAAGTTGTTTTTCATCCTAAAAATTAGTCAGAAAAGCTATTGATTTTATTGAAGTTTTTGTTTTATAAAAATTAGCGATTTTTTATTTAATTTATGCGTGTGAGTAGAGGATTTCGCATAAAATCCCCGCTTTGATATTATTATTAATCGTTTATTTTATTTACAAAAGCTAAAACGCCCGAAACCGCAACTTCCCTATCAGCTGTTTTTTACCCTAAAAATCAGTCAGAAAAGCCATTGATTTTATTGAGGTTTTTATTTTGTGAAAATTAGCGATTTTTTATTTAATTTATGCTTGAGGTTTGGGGATTTCACATAAAATCCCCGCTTTGATGTCGTTTCTTAAGATCTTATATTTGTTAAAGCGAAATAATTCGATCAAATAGCGGATTGTTGGTCAGGCGATGGGTGACCATGAGCAATGTTTTATCTTTACAGGTTTTCTTTATTAATTGAATAATTTGTTGCTCGGTTTGTCGATCAAGACTTTCTGTTGGTTCGTCCATTAAAATTAATGGGGAATTATGCAGTAAGGCTCTTGCAATGCCGATACGGCGAATTTCGCCACCGGATAGTGTTCGGCCACCTTGTCCAATAAGCAAGTCTAAACCTTGATCCGTAGCTAATAGTTTGTCGAGCTCAACTTGGTGTAATACATCTATTAATTGTTGCTCGGTCGCTTGTTGATTGCCTATGAGTAAATTTTGCTTTAAGGTGTCACTAAATATCGTGATCACTTGTGGCACCATAGCAATCGTTTTCCGTAATGTTTTTTCATCAAGTTGATTGAGTTCAACATTGTTGATATAAATATTGCCTGATTGAGGTTGCCATATGCGATTTATTAGGCTTAGCAATGTCGATTTACCACAACCTGTTTTACCAATTATGCCAATATGCTCACCATGTTCAACTGTCAATGAAAAATCAGTTAATACCGCAAAAGGCTGATTGGGATAAGTGAAATTAATTTGCTTAAATTGTAATTTTGCCACGTTTAGATCTATCGTTCTGCCTTTTGGCACAAATTTAATATCTGGTGTTTGATTGAAAATAGCGGTGGTGCGTGTGGCAGAAGAAAGCACTTGTCCTAAAAAGATAAATGCACCAGGAATTGGCATAAGGATCTCGGCACTAGCAAGGCTAACAAATACAAATAAAGCCACTAAAGGTGATAAGGTGTATTGGGTAATTAACCATAGCACAAGTAACGTTAAAAAGCCTGCAATTAGTAAGACTAATGCACTTGATAGCGCCATTAATGTTGATTGGCGCTGCTGATTATACAACCAATCTGATTCCAGTTCATCAAGCTGAGTACGATAGCGCAGTTGCGCATTAAATAGAGTCAGTTCAGCTTGCCCTTGCAGGTAATTGATTAATAATGTTCGGTACTCACTTTGTTGTTTAGCTAGCGTTTTTCCTAGCTGCTCTCCTGCTTGGTAAAAAATAACGGGCACGACAAGTAACGTAGTTGTAAGTATGATAGTAATGATTAGTGCAATGGGTAAATTGATAGTTGCAAGTCCAATAAATAAAATGCCAATGGTCACTAAAGCAGTTACAATAGGGGCAAAGAGTTTTAGGTATAAATGATCAAGCGCATCAATATCAACAATGAAGCGATTAAGTAAATCTGCTCGTTGGTAGTGGGCAAGTTGATTAGCACTTAATGGCAAAATTTTACGAAAAGCAAGCGTTCTTAGATAAGCTAAGATTTTAAATGTAGTGTTGTGATCAACCAAACGCTCCATATAACGTGAAGCGGTGCGAGCAATCGCTGCCGCACGTACGCCGGCTGCTGGCAACATATAATTAAACGAATACAAACCAGCAACGCCAACAAAAGCGGTAGAAGCTAAAAACCATCCTGATAAAGATAATAGAAAGACACTAGCAAGTAGGGTAAGAATTGATAACAATAAACCAGCTAAAATTTGCCAAAAATAGTGTTTATAAAGAGCTATATAAGGGCGCAATGTGGCTAACATAAATCCTCCTCGCTATCACAAGGTAGCTTACCTTGATGTAGCTTGCTGTGGGCTAGTTGCCAGATTTGTTCATAATTCTGCATATCATCTGTTTGGTGAGTAATGGTAATGCTGTTGGGGGCAATAGGTTGTTGATCTAGATTTTGCATGGTTTGCTTGTCTAAACTAGCCGTTGGCTCATCAAGAATAATTAATTGGCAAGGTTTTAGCATAGCTCTAGCTAAAGCAATTCGTTGTGCTTGTCCAACAGATAAACGCACGGCATCTTCGCCAACTTGGGTTTCAATTCCTTGTGGTAATTTGGCAATTACATCGGCTAATTGTGTTTTGGTGATTACCTCTTCAAGTTCTTGCATTGTGGCGTTTGGCTTACCAAGTAAAATATTATCGCGAATAGTGCTATTTAGCAGATAAGGATTTTGCCCTATCCAACTCACCTTTTGCTGCCAATCATTTATATCTAATTGGTTAAATTCAATGCCATTAATTTTTAGCGAACCTTGATAAGGTAAAAAACCAAGCAACACTTGCATTAACGACGTTTTTCCTGCGCCACTGGTACCAATCAAAGCCAATTTAAACGGTGCTTGCAAATTAAACGATAGTGGACCAACGATAAATTGTTGTTCACTAGATAGTACAATTAAGTTATTTGCTTCAATGGTTTGTAATGGTTCATCCAATTTGATGTTAGTTGCTTTAATGTTAGGTTGTTTTTGCACAATGTTTTTACTTAAAAAAGTTTCGATATTATCAGCCGCTGCGATTGCTTCTGCTTTAGCATGATAGTAGGTGCCTAAATCACGTAATGGTTGAAAATATTCAGGTGCTAAAATTAACGCAAAAAAACCAGCAAATAAGGTAACAGTTCCGTTGTATGCGCCAAAATCAAATTCTCCCAAATAGGAAAAACCAAAATAAATCGCCACAATGGCGATTGAAATTGATGTGAAAAACTCTAATACAGCAGAAGATAAGAATGCAATTTTGAGTACTTGCATCGTTTTTATACGAAAATCCTCAGAAGCACGAGCTATTTCGTTAGTTTGTTTTTCGCCTTGGTTGAATAGTCGAATGGTATTGAGACCTTTTAGACGATCTAAAAAGTGACCACTTAAATAAGCGAGGGCTTTAAAATGGCGACGATTGATATCGGCAGCCCCCATTCCGACTAAGATCATAAAAATAGGAATCAGTGGTGCTGTGCAAAGTAAAATTGTAGCGGCGGCCCAATTAAAAGGGAATATCGCTATACAAATTAAAATCGGTGTCATGCTTGCCAATCGCATTTGTGGCAAATAGCGTGCAAAAAAGTCATGCAATTTATCGACTTGTTCAATAAGTAACGTACTCCATGCGCCGATGGTGCTTTGATTTAAGTAAGCCGGACCATGCAATTCAAGTTGGTTAATTAATTGGTGTCGAATTTGCTTGCGAACTTTTTGACCTATGGCAAAGTTGATTTTTTCACGCAGATAAATAAAAAATGCCCGACCGAGTAATACCCCAATTAGTCCGCCCCAAAAAGGTAAGATATCCGTAAAATGGTGTTGATCAATAATGATTTTTTGTAAAATGATTGCAAGCAACGCAGCTTGGATAATCACTAATATTGTTAAAACAAAGCCAGTTAAAATTGAAGCCCACAAATTGCTTTTATGCATTTTTGCATACTGTTTTAACCAGCCAAGTAAATAGGCTTGGCGTTTTTTATCTAATGACATGAAGCTCTTTACTGTTTATTTTAAGTTGTCCAAATAGTGTTCGGCATCTAAAGCCGCCATACAGCCCGTACCTGCTGAAGTAATCGCTTGACGATAAATATGATCCATTACATCACCCGCTGCAAATATTCCCTCGATACTGGTTTGTGTTGCATTTCCTTGTGTGCCTGATTGCACTTTAATATAGCCTTCATTTAATTCAAGCTGTCCTTCGAAAATGGTCGTATTGGGTTTATGTCCAATAGCAATAAATACGCCTAAAACAGAAATTTCTTCAGTTAAATTTGTATCTTGTGTGCTACGGATTCGAACGCCTGTAACGCCCATGTTGTCGCCTAAAATCTCGTCAACGATGCGGTGTGTATGTAAGATCACTTTACCTTCTTTTATTTTTTGGTCTAAGCGATCCATTAATATTTTTTCAGCTCTGAAGCTATCTCGACGATGGATTAAATGTACTTCGCTAGCAATATTGGCTAAATAAAGGGCTTCTTCAACGGCAGTATTACCACCGCCAACAACGGCAACTTTTTGGTTACGATAGAAAAAACCATCGCAAGTTGCACAAGCTGATACCCCTTTGCTTTTGAAAGCCTCTTCTGATGGTAAGCCCAAATATTGTGCTGAAGCCCCTGTAGCGATGATCAATGCATCACAACTGTATTGCGTTTCACTACCATAAAGCTTATAAGGTTTTTCGCTAAAATCGACACGATCGATGTGATCTAAAATAATTTCGGTGTTAAACCTTTCAGCATGTTCTTTCATTTTGACCATTAATTCTGATCCCGTTAAGTCAGGCGCGCCAGCAGGCCAGTTTTCAAGATCTGTGGTTGTAGTAAGTTGTCCACCTTGTTGCATTCCTGTAATTAATACGGGGGAAAGGTTTGCACGTGCAGCGTAAACTGCTGCGGTATAACCTGCAGGGCCAGAACCAAGTATTAACAAACGGGCATGTTTGGTTTTCATTTTAAATCCTTACTTATTTTGACTTTGGTCATTTTTAGCAAAACTAGTGCAATTTATAGCAGATAAGTCTAACATTATTAATCCTTATAGTGTAAAAAAAATTGATTATTGTATCAATAGGCAATCATAACAGGCTGTATTTGTATTATTTGCGTTGAGTTAATTTTTTGCGAATTAATTGGTTATCTTTTTCTTTTCAATTATTTTAAAGATATTTATTCCTTTTTAAACTTTGTTTGTTTTGGTTTTTTACTTTCAGTGTTTAAAATATGCGCTTTTCTTATTCTTAAATTTTTTCCTATCATTTAGCAATAACATTTTAATTATTAGTTTACTCGACATCCTAACAAAACAAGGGGGAGATAAGATGAACAATCCTTCAAAAGAAAATGTAGAAGCAGTGCTTAGAAAAATTAGTTGGGCACAAGAGATTTTAAATTCGGTACAACAAAATATTAGCGATCCTCAAGTTGGTAATATTTTATCTGGTGTTGCCTTTATCATGGATTCGGCTTCATCTGAAGCTGAAGCGCTCTATCAATTAATTAAATAAACAATTAATTAAATAAAGCTCTGCTGTTTTTTCATTTATACCTTCATTCGCCGTTTGGCGATTGAAGGTATTCAATTGGTTAGCTCGTTGAATTGTCATCCGATAAATATGTTGTTATATCTAGCAATGGCCAGCGAACACGTGCTGTAGGCTCTCCGGCTCGATAGCCGAATGCTAAACATAGCCCAACACCAAATGATTCACTACTTAACTGCGGTATATATTTTTCTAAAATTTGTATTACTTTATCGTGAGCAAATCCACCTATTGCACATGAGTCAATGCCTCGAAATGCAGCTGCTGTCATCATATTGGCGCTAGCGATATAATCTTGCATTTCTGACCAGTGATTAATGGTTAAACCATCAGCAAGTCCTTGCTCGCAAAAATTAATAAATGCTTGGCAAGCAATGTCGATTGCTGTTTGATCATTGGGATTAGGTAAAGTACGAGCAATAGCTCGGCGTAAGTAATCACTTTGCGAAGTGAAGTTATTGGCTTTGCGATAAAGTATGATCACAAAATGTGAACAGCTTGTCACTTGCTCTTGATTGTAGCAAACCGATCGCAATTGTGCCTTTATTTTATCACTGTCAATGACCACAAAATGCCAAGGCTCCATACCAAATGATGAGGGAGATTGTCGGCCAGCTTCTAATATATATTCAATATCATCATTATTGATTTTTTTTGTTTGATCAAATTTTTTACATGCATGTCTAAAATCAAATGCTTGGGTTAGCTTATCCATATTTTCTCCTTACGATTTGGTATTCCATGGGGCAACTTTTAATAATAATAACATACCTGGGATGGCGAGAATAAAACATAAACCAAAAAAGTTTGTCCATCCTAAATGTGAAGTTAAAACACCTGACATTGAATTTATTAGTGTTCTTGGTATAGCTGAAAAACTAGTTAATAGCGCAAATTGTGTTGCGGTAAATAATGGGCTAGTTTTTTGCGATATAAAAGTGACTAATGCTGCTGCGCCCATTCCAACACCAATAGATTCAAAGCTAATTACAGTCGCCAATATGATAAGTTGAGTGTAATTAATTGTTAAAAAAGGTCCTTCATAAGATAAAAAAGCAAAACCTAAAATAGAAAACATTTGTACAAAACCTGATATCCACAATGAACGGTTGATGCCATATTTTGAAATAATAAAACCACCCAAAAGAGCTCCAAATAAACTTGGCCAGACCATCGCATTTTTAGCTACAGTTCCTATATGTTTCATTTCAAAATTCATATCTAAATAAAAAGGTGTTGCCAAAGATGTAGCAAGGCTATCACCAAGCTTATAAAATGAAATAAAAGCAATAATAAATAAAGTGTTACTAAATGATTGCCGATGAATGAATTCATTTATTGATTGTTTGAAAATAGATTTATCTGGATGAATTACACTGATATGTGACGGCTCTTTTAAGCTTATTGTAATGAGTAGCATTGGCACAATAAATGCGGCAGTGAATGCGAATACTTCCATCCATGATAGATAATCAGCAAGAAAAAGCGATAATCCTCCAGGAATGAATCCTGATATTCGATAAATATTTATGTGTATACTATTTCCGCTGCCAAGTTCGCTATCGCTCAAAATTTCTCTTCTATAGGCATCAATTGCGATATCTTGAGTTGCAGAAATAAAAGCAGTTAATAAGCTTAAAATAACAACTATTTCGATGTTATTTTGGGGAGTTAAAAAACCATACATAGGTATGATAATTAAGAGCCCGATTTGAGTTAAAAATAACCAACCTTTACGACATCCTAGTGAGAAAGGTGATAACTTATCTAATAATGGTGACCAGAGAAATTTACATAAGTAAGGAATTTGAGTTAATGCAAATGCGCCAATTGTTTTTATGTCTACACCGCCAATTTTTAGCCAAACGGGGATTAATTGGACAATAAAGAAAAAAGGAAGTCCAGAACAAAAACCTGTATAGATGCACAACAACATTTTTTTATTAAAAAAAGCATGAGCTAATACTTTATTCATTATTTAACTTTATTGGTTAGTTTTTTACAAAGTGTTATCATAGCACATAACATTAAAAAATAATGCTATAAACCAAGATAAACCATTACCTAAAGTCATTTTTTCAAGATACCAAGAGTGATACTGAATTTATATATTTTAGTATAAAGATTAACGCCAACAACCAGTAAAAAATAACTAATTACCATTAAGAGGGGTTTAGTAATATGAAAAGTTCAATTAAAGTCGCTGTCTTTAGTAGCAAGCATTACGATAAAGAACACTTAGAAATGGCAAACAAAAAGTTTGGTTTTGATATTGAATATTATGAACATAAACTCAGTCATAAAACGGCTGTTACAGCTCAAGGGTATGATGCTGTTTGTGCATTTGTTAATGACGAAGTCGATAAAAAAGTACTACAAAAATTAGCCAGTTATGGCATTAAAATTTTAGCACTTCGTTGTGCTGGTTTTGATAATGTTGATTTAGCAGAAGCTGAAAAATTGGGAATTACTGTAGTGCGAGTGCCTGCTTATTCGCCAGAAGCCGTTGCAGAGCATGCAGTGGCTTTAATGATGACGCTAAATAGAAGAACGCATAAAGCCTATCAACGCACTCGTGATGCTAACTTTTCGTTAGATGGGTTAACTGGCTTTAATATGCACAATCGTACTGCTGGCGTGATTGGTACCGGCAAAATTGGTCAAGCGGTTATTCGTATATTGAAAGGTTTTGGTATGCATATTCTTGCTTATGATCCTTATCCTAATGATATTGTGGTTGAATTAGGAGCGCAATATGTTGAATTAGATGAGCTATATGCCAAATCAGATGTGATCACATTACATTGTCCAATGACACCAGAAAATTATCATTTATTAAATAAAGATTCATTCCAAAAGATGAAAAATGGCGTGATGATTATCAATACCAGCCGTGGAGCATTACTTGATGCAACAGCTGCTATTGAAGCATTAAAACAAACCAAAATTGGTGCTTTGGGCATGGATGTTTATGAAAATGAACGTGATCTATTTTTTGAAGACAAATCAAATGATGTCATTTTAGATGATGTATTTCGTCGTTTGTCTTCTTGCCATAATGTTATTTTTACAGGTCATCAAGCCTTTTTGACACAAGAAGCATTGTTGAATATTTCTGACACCACTTTGAGCAATATTAAGCAAGTTGCGGAAGGTAAATCATGCTCAAATATTGTTAAATAATAAGAAATCCCTTATGATGTTGTCGATTTTTTAATTACTTAAGATATGGATTTTTTTATGCGCCGTATTATCGTTTGTCTTAATTTAATTTTATTGCTTGTAGCTTGTAGCAGTAATAGATCTTCAACATCGCCAATGAAAGAACACCGTGGGCATGCAAATGTCAAAGGCGGTGTTTATCTCGAAAAAGATCACAACCCATCTAAAACCGCAAGTCCGTCATTAGAAATAGATAAAGAAAAATTTATCGATAGAATGGTGAGCAAGCATGGTTTTAACCGTCAACAGCTTCGCAATGTGCTTGCTCAGACCAATAAACTTGATTGGGTAATTAATTTAATGGATAAACAAGCACCAAAATCAGGACCTGCAACAGGACCAAATGGTGCTTGGATTCGTTATAAAAATAAATTTATTACGGCAAGCAACCTCCCTCGTGGTGTTGAATTTTGGAACCAATACGAAAAAGAGTTAAAGCGTGCTTATACCGAATATGGTGTTCCACCTGAAATTATTGTTGGCATTATCGGTGTCGAAACAGGTTGGGGTAGAGTAATGGGTAAAACGAAAATTATTGATGCGCTATCAACGCTTGCCTTTTACTATCCAAGGCGTGCACAATATTTTTCTAACGAATTAGAAGACTTTTTGGTGATGTGCCGTGATGAAAGCGTTGATCCGTTTGATTTAAGTGGATCATTTGCTGGCGCAATGGGATATGGTCAATTTATGCCGTCAGCGTTTAGACGTCATGCCGTTGACTTTAACCATGATGGTCATGTTGATTTGTGGGATCCAGTTGATGCTATCGGTAGTGTTGCAAACTACTTTAAGTCATATGGTTGGCAACGAGGTAAGAAAGTGGCGGTAATGGCTGATGGTCAGGCTCCATCACTTAACTCAGGTTTTAGCACTAAATACTCAATTGAAACGCTTGCAAAAGCTGGCTTGAAACCACAAGGCTCACTAGATGGTCATACTCAGGTGAGTCTATTGCGCCTTGATATGGGTGATCGTTACCAATTTTGGTATGGTTTACCGAATTTTTATACCATAACCCGCTATAACCATAGCATGCATTATGCCATGGCAGTTTGGCAATTGGGACTTGCAGTTAAAGAAGCAAGATAACTATCGAATATTTAATATCAAATTTTATTAGGTCGTTGTTATGCGACCTTTTTTATATCTGCCAATAATATTTAAGAAATAATCAGTTTTATTGCAAGTAATAATAAAAATACACCAAAAAACTTGATCAGCTTTTTTATTGATAATTTTTGTGCAATTTGTACCCCCACTTTTGCCATAGGAATGCTCGCCAGCATAATAGTTAATGCCGCAGGTAAATAAATAAAGCCTAAGCAATATTGGGGTAATTGTGGGGTATGCCAACCCGCAATGATGTAGCCAACTGTACCACCGATAGCAACGGGTAAAGTGAAAGCAGCCGATGTTCCAATTGCTTTTCGCATATCTATGCCACATTTTTGTAAAAATGGTACAACTAAAACACCACCACCCACGCCGACAAGTGCAGCAAAAATGCCAATTAAGGTTCCTGCAAATATAAAAATGCTGTTATTAATAGAAATATTTTTACTAGTATGATTTTGTGAAACTTTACTCGCTTGTAAAATAAATTGGCCACTAACATAAATAAGAAAAATGATAAATATCCATTTTAACCAAACCCCTGGAATATAAGGCGTCATATACGAACCACCTAAAGTGCCTATGATACAACCTAAAACCATTTTTCTAAGGATATTCCATTGAATATCATTATTTTTATTATAAATATAGCTGGAAGATAAACTTGTGCCAATGATGGTTGCTAATGAGGTTGCAATCGCGATATGGTTAACCCAAGCATTACCTAGATTAAAATAATTTAAGGTAAAGATTAAGGAGGGCACTATTAATGCACCACCGCCAACACCAAACATACCAGCTAATAATCCCGCAACAGCGCCTATAGAAAGGAATATAATAAATTCAAGAATCATGTTTAATCCTTAAAGTATGGTAACACTAACACCCCATCTTTTTTGTTAAGTAAAAATTAAGATTAGATAATTGATTCTACTGATCTACCGTTTAATATCATTATCAGGTTTGATTGCAAAATAGTAAATTAAAAGATGACAAGATGGTTAAAAAATCTTATGTTATTTAGCTGACGGTAACGAATAAAAGTTTAAAAATAAATTGACGGGAGTGAATAATGAAAGATCGTTTAAAGTGGATTGATGATTTTGGTTTTTTAGGCGAAACAGCCAGTGGGCACTCGTTAGTTATGGATGGCGGTATTGAACATGGAGGGCATAATCGTGGCGCTCGCCCTATGGAGCTTTTGTTACATGGTGCAGCAGGTTGTATGGCTTATGATATTATCGCTATTTTAAAAAATAATAAAAAAGATATTCGCGATCTTTGGATAGAAATTGATAAAACTCAAGCAGAATCTTCACCAAAAGTCTATACATCTATTAATTTCCATATTGTGATTACAGGTATCAATATAGATGATCAAGCAGTAGAAAGAGCCGTGAAACTTGCTTCAGAAAAATACTGTAGTGCCTCTATCATGCTAGGAAAAACCGCAAAAATGTCTTATACCTATGAGGTTAGAGAATATCACTAAAGTTTATTCTTATAACGAATAATTATAATCTAATAACAAGCTGATCTTAGTGTATTTTGCATTAATCATTTAACATTTTATTAGTCAGAGCAATAAGAGAGTGGTTATGCAACAATTAAGTAAAACTATGCGATTTCGGGATATGGTTATTCTGGGATTGCTTTTTATTGGTCCAGCAGCACCAATAGGGTTATTTGGTGTTTTAGATGCAATCAGTGATGGTGCAGTTGTTTTAGTTTATATTGTAGCAACTTTGGTAATGGCATTTACCGCATTTTCTTACGCTAGAATGGCAAACGCTTTACCTCATGCAGGAGCGGTTTATGCTTATTGTTCGATTGGTATTCATGCTAATGTGGGATTTTTAGTCGGTTGGTTGTTATTGCTTGATTATATGTTTATTCCTGCTGTTGCTTACTTATTTAGCGGTATTTCGTTCAACGCCTTAATGCCTGACGTACCGGTATGGGGATGGACTTGTTTGGCGGTTGTATTAACTACCACGTTGAATTTAATTGGCATCAAAAAATCGGCTAAAATTACATTAATTATCTTACTATTTGAAATTATTGTATTGTTTGCTGTGCTATTTGTTGGTATTTGGCTAATAGCAACTAGTGATATTAGTCGAGATTGGTTGAAACCTTTTTGGGGCGGTGATTTATTTAGCTGGGCTAATTTGTTTAATGCTGTATCTATTGCGGTACTCTCTTATTTGGGATTTGATGCTATTGCGACTTTTTCTGAAGAAAACGGTGGCTCCCATAATTTAGTGAGTAAAGCCATTATGAGCTGTTTAATTTTAGCTGGCTGCCTATTTGTAATTCAAATTTATGTTGGTGCTTTACTTAATCCTTATAATCCAGAATATTTGCGTAGTCATCCTGAACTACAGGGTAAAGCTTACTATAATATTGTTAATCAAGAAATTAACTTATATCTAGGATGGGCGCTAAGTTTGATGAAAGCCATTGGTGCATCATTTGCTGCAATGGTTGGGCAAGCTGCCGCAAGTCGTCTTTTATTCAGTATGGGGCGCGATAAGCGTTTACCTTCATTTTTTGCTAAAGTGGGTAAAAAAAGTGGCGTGCCGGCAATGGCTATTTTATGCTCTGCGCTATTTAATTTATGCTTAGTTGTTATTGCCGCCAATCATGATAAAGGATTAGCAACTCTAGTGTCATTTGTTGATATTGGTGCGTTAACGGCATTTATTATGTTACATTTATCTGTAATCGGTTACTTTAAGTTCAAAAAACATTCAAAGGGTTGGCGTTCTTGGGTTTTAAATATCTTTATGCCTATTATTGGTATTATAGTGTTATTACCTGTATTACTACATATTGATAATGATGCAAAAATTGTCGGTGTAATTTGGTTAGCAATTGGTATGATTATTCTCTATTTAAACAAAGAGCAGGCCCAATTAGTTTGCTTAGAAAAACATGAATAATAAGCTTAATACATTTATTGAAGATTTATTGCATCTTAATTAAAATGACAATATTTTCCTATTTTCCTCAGGCGTTATAATAAAATGCTATCAGAAATATTACGTGGCGCGTTAATTTCAGCTAGCCTAATTATCGCTATTGGTGCACAAAATTTATTTGTTCTCAAACAGGGAATATTAAAAAACCATATTTTCTATGTGTCGGCAATTTGTTTTATTTGTGATTTTGTATTAATGTCGATTGGCATTTTAGGGGTGGGCTCTTTCATTAGTCGTAATCCTTTAATCACAAATCTGCTAGCAATATTGGGGGCGTTTTTTTTAATTTGGTATGGTTTTAGTGCGTTTAAAAGTGCAATTAAAGGCACAAGTAATATGCAAATAGAATCTCAAGATGTGAATAATAGCCGTTTAATCAAGGTGGTAGTTGCAACGTTAGCGGTCACTTTGCTTAACCCACATGTATATTTAGATACGGTTGTGATTGTTGGGGGAATAGCTGGCACACTAAATAGTGAACAAAAACTGGCATTTTTGATTGGCGCTGTTTGTGTCTCTTTTGTATGGTTCTTTGGTATTGGTTATGGTGCAAGATTGTTAGCGCCATTATTTAAACAAAAAAAGATGTGGATAATCTTAGATTGCCTAGTTGGCACTGTCATGTTGTACATCGCTTACCGACTAGTTTTTTATGTCGTTTATAACAATTAAAGCTAGAACAGTAAATAGGCTATAGCCTATATGATTCAAAGAGCGTTCGGTCTATTAATAAACATCCTTACTTTGCTCATCAAACATCCATTTAAGATCTTTAAATAATAAAGGCTCTTTTGGGCATTTTTATCCCCCTTGAGAGTAATTATCAAATAACATTATGAAATAATAATGTGACTATTATCACAATTACATGTATTTGTTAAATTATAAGATATCTTCTTTATATAATTAGTGTTAGCTTACATAGTATAAATTTGGATTGTTACTGTACAGCTAATTGTTTATACAGGCAAAACCTAAACATTTTGGTTAATAAAGTGTTTAGGTTTTTTTATATAAGGGTTTTGTTTTATATAAAGGAAAGTTGAAGCGTATGGATTAGTTATAGCGTAGATATAAGATGGTTTATTACAGTTTATTCAATTCAGTTATTTTATAAATTTACTATTAATAAATGCGTAATAGATCACTTAAGGAGAAAACAATGAAAAGTAATATTTTAAAACTAACACTATTAATTAGTGCGGTTCTTACCACAAGTCCATTATTTGCTATTGACCAAGTCAAAATTGAAAGCAATCAATTAAAAAAAATGACTGTGGATGGTCTTGAGTTTAAAGATATGGATAAAAATGGAAAATTAACTCCATATGAAGATTGGCGTTTATCGCCACAGCAACGAGCACAGGATTTGCTTTCAAGAATGTCATTAGAAGAGAAAGCAGGGATAATGATGCATGGCAATGCGCCAAGTGTAAATAATGAAATAGGGCGTGGTGATAAATATGATTTTAAAAAGCTGACTGTTTTGATTCTGAAAGATAAAGTTAATAGCTTTATAACCAGATTAGAAGTTAATCCTAAAGATTTTGCAGAGCAGAATAATCAGTTACAAAAAATAGCTGAATCTTCTCGTTTATCCATTCCATTGACAATAAGTGTTGATCCTAGAAATACGTTTTATTATGGTAATGAGTTAGGTATAAAAAGTGGTTTTAGTCAGTGGCCTGGAACATTAGGCATGGCGGCTATTGGTCGTGAAAAAGATATCAATGAATATGGCGATATTATTCGTCAAGAATACCGATCATTAGGTGTAACGCAAGCCTTGTCACCCATGGCCGATTTAGGTACAGAACCGCGTTGGGCTAGATTTGAGGGGACATTTGGTGAAAATCCTGAGTTAAGCAAAAAAATGGTTCGTGGTTATATATCTGGAATACAAAATGGTAGCACAGGTCTAAATTCGCAAAGTGTCGCTGCCGTTGTGAAACATTGGGTGGGATATGGTGCTGCCGAAAATGGGTTTGATAGTCATAGTGCTTATGGTAAATATGCGCTTTTTACCCATAAAGATAGTTTAAAAGAACATATTATTCCATTTACAGGCGCTTTTGAGGTAAATGTTGCAGGTGTCATGCCAACTTATTCTATATTAAAAAATGCTCAGTTAGGTGATCATAAGTTTGACGCTGTTGGCGGTGGGTTTAATTCATTTTTATTGCAAGATCTATTACGTAATACCTATCAGTTTAAAGGTGTTGTTATAAGTGATTGGAGTATTACTAATGATTGTAATGATGTTTGTGTCAATGGAACAGCTCCGGGGGGTAAACCTAAAGTTGAAGGCATGCCATGGGGAGTTGAGGATCTTACTAAAGAGCAACGCTTTATTAAAGCTTTTCATGCTGGCATTCAACAGTTTGGCGGGGTTAGCGATAGTTCAATTATTGTAACTGCTGTTAAGAATAAAAAAATTGCCGAAAAAGATATCGATAAAGCCGTTTTAGCGATTTTGATTCAAAAATTTTCTCTAGGTCAATTTGAAACACCATATGTAGATCCAAACAAAACAAGTATTGTTGGCAACAAAGATTTTCAAAAGATGGCGAGTCAGGCCCAATATAATTCTTTGGTATTACTTGAAAACGCACAAAAAACATTACCACTAAACGCCAATAACAAAATCTATTTATATGGCTTTTTACCAAATGTTAAAAATCTGTTAAAGAATAAAGTGAATATTGTTGATAAATTAGAGCAAGCTGATGTGGTTGTTGCCCGAATAAATGCACCTTATGAGCAAAATCATAAAGGTTACTTTTTTGGCTTAGAGCATCATGAGGGATCTTTAGCATTTCCTCCTAAGGATAGAGATATTGAATTTATTGCGCAAGCAAGTAAAACGCATCCTGTTGTTGTTACTGTTTATTTAGATAGACCAGCAATTGTCACTCCATTAAAACAATACGCTAGTGCTGTTATTGCTAATTTTGGGGTAAATGATGAAGTGTTGTTTGATAGATTATTTGATGACAAACCTTACGTAGCTAAAATACCATTTTCACTACCAGACTCGATGGATAGCGTACAGCAACAATCTTCAGATCTGCCTAATGATATGAAAGCACTCTATCCGCTTGGTTATGGTTTAACGCAGTAAGGGATAACGCATTGGTTTTATAAATTATTTTTGTAAATTATTTTGTGTGTTTGCCTGTTTTTAACGCATTCTAATGCACAAAGAAAGCCAATAAACATGGATGAAAAAAGATTAATAGGCTTGATAATCGAATTAGCGAAGATATTAAAACTAAAATATTAAAAATTAAGACGATTTGGGTAATTTTGAATAAATTAAATCATCAAAATTACCCTCAATGCAGAAATAGGGTAATTAATAATGTTGCCGATACAAAGTTATTTTCCCATCCACAAATCATTTATATCATTGCTTGTTTAAATAAAAAGTTATTTATTAGCAATACAATAAGGTCTGAAAAATTCGTTTGGGAATAATCATAATCAAAGAATATTTTTTACATATTTACAAGCATCTTTATGGTTATTTTTACAAGCTTGCTGAAAATAATATTTTGCTTTGTAAATATCTTGTGCAACTCCTTGGCCATTTTGATACATGATACCTAAATAGTATTGAGCTTCCGCATAATTTTGTTGCGCGGAAAGCTGAAACCACGCTAATGCTTTACTGTAATCTTTTGCAAACCATGACCCTTGATAATATAACCAGCCTAAGCTACATTGCGCATCTGGATTGCCAGATTCCGCAGCTTCAGTATCTAACTCAACGCCTTTGGCAAAATCTTTTTTTAACCCACCCAATCCATTGTAATACATATTAGCTAAATTATGTTTTGCCATCATATTGCCTTTTTGGGCTGCTTGCTCATAAAGTTTTCTGGCTGTCGTGTAGCTTTTTTTTACCGCAGTTCCGTTATAATAGAAAACACCTAGATTATTGAGTGCCTCTTTATTACCTTGTTTTGCTGCTTTTTCATACCACTCTTTGGCTTTATAATAATTTTGACTGATACTGTTATCATTTAAATTTTGTTCAATTCCTTTACGATAATGTTTTTTTTCTGCAAATTCGTAAAGTGTCCCCATATTATATTGGCCTAGAGCATTACCACTCAATGCTGCTTTTTCATATAACTCTTTTCCTTTTAGTAAATTTTGCTCTACACCTTGACCTGTAGCATACATATAGCCTAAAGCTACTTGGGCATCAGAGTGATTTTGATTAACTGCTTTTTGATACCATTCAATAGCTTTTGCATAATCTTGTTTAACACCTAGGCCATAGTTATACATATAACCTAAATTGTATTGTGCTTCAGCGTTATTTTGTTCAGTTGCTTTTTTATATTCAACATTAAAATTGTATTTTGTATTGAGTTGTGCAAAAACTGAAATGTTTACAGATATTAATAAGCAAATTATCAATGTTAATTTTTTCATTTATCTGCCTGTGTTAATTGGGGAAGATTGTTTTTATTAAAGGATCTTTTTTATTTATTTGCAAGCTTATTTATGATTATTTAATAAGCATAAATATCTTTTTTATCTTTATCTGATTACATGTCGATTTATTTTAATGTGCAGACATGTTCATTTATTATTGCTGTCTAGTTTTCAAGTTTACGTGATGGAACGTGAAGATAAAGAATTACAGTATACCGTATAGAAACAAGTACCAAAAAGAATCATAATATTTTTATTCGGATGTAATGAGAAGACCTATACTGTAGAAGATTTCAAAAATAACAAAGAACTACTAGATAAATACCTTAAAAAGGTGAAAAAGGTTAAATTGTTGGTGATAGTTTAAATTGTCAAAACTTTTTCAAAGCTATTTGAATTTTAAACTCACCAAAACACAATCTTCACGCACGGGATTCATTTAACTAAGAAGCTACATTGTGGCTTTTAATATTCTTTGTGATGATGCTTTTATAATAAATTAATTTTTCTTATTTATTATAAATATGTCACCATTTTGAATAGTCATCTTATCTCTTGGCAAAGTTGTTTTTGAGGACAATATCTGATTTACTAAGAGTTGTAGTTGATGATTTTTAAAAAAGTACAAAAATAATTAATAAATTTATTATTGCGAGGATATTATGAAAAAAATACTAATATTTATTACTGCCCTATTTTTATTCGGATGTAATGAGAAAACCTATACAGTTGACGATTTCAAAAATAATAAAGAACTACTAGATGAATACCGTAAAAAATGTGAAAATGGTGAAATTGATGGCGATAGTTTAAATTGCCAAAACTCTTTCAAAGTAATAGTTGAACTTAGTAGACCAACTAATACGGGAAAATGGACGGATTAATTTAAAATTTTCAAAGCCACTTATGTGGCTTTGAAAATTTTATCTGTGATCAGTTTATAGACTTAATTTGATTCTTATTCATTATAAACTTAATGTCGCTATTATTTGATTTGAGCCTCATTGGGTTTTAGCCACAACCGCAATCATTATCACTAGCTTGTTTTTTCTTAGCTTGTTGTTTGGCTACAATGGCATTGACCTTTTTTGTTACAACAATTAAATGATCTTTTGCATCAGAATAATTTTGTTCTGCAGCCTTAGCAAACCATTGTTTTGCTTTAAAATAGTTCTTTTTTACACCTGTGCCTTGGTAGTAGAGCATGGCTAAAGTATATTGGGCAATTGCATCCCCTTTTTTAGCGGCTTTTGTATCCCACTCAATTCCTTTTGAATAGTTTTGTTTTGTGCCTTGTCCGTTAAAGTACAATAAAGCTAAGCTATGTTGAGCGGCAATATTGCCTTGATTGGCTGCTTTTTCAAACCACTCTTTTGCTTTAATATAGTCAGGCTGTGTTTCTGATTGCTGTTCGAATCCATTTTCGATCCCTTTAAATTGGCGTTTTTTAGCGTATGAACCATCGGCATACATAAGGCCTACATGGTACTGCGCTTCAGCATCATTTTGTTCTGTTGCTTTTTGATACTCTTGATTAAAATCAAACATAGTTTGTTGATCGGCATTTGCCGCAATACTAAAACATAAAACTAGTGATAACGTAGCAAAAAACTTTAGCATACAACTTCCTTCAAAAATAAATACCAAGTATTTTATCGTATTTATTTGTTTAGTATAGCTTAATTAGTTTGTTTCAACCTTAATCGCGATTGTAAAAGAAGTATAATATTGTTATTTATTCAATAATACACTGTAATTAGCCATGACTTTTTAGCTTAGGGAATGAGTATTGATTAGACTTTAAAGCGAAAATAGTAAATTGTGATCTTAACTATTCAGCGCGTTATGAGTTTTATTCGTTTAAGGCAGCACTATCAATTATAACAGTTTATTTTAAATAAATTTGCTAGATACTAGTTAGCATTTCTATTACTTTTCTTACTTGATATTAGGTAATGTCTATCTGCTGAGTGTCAATATGATGAAATGGTGGGTCGTGAGCGATTCGAACGCTCGACCAACGGATTAAAAGTCCGCTGCTCTACCGACTGAGCTAACGACCCATCTAAAGATGGTGGGTGATACCGGGTTCGAACCAGTGACCCCCTCCTTGTAAGGGAGGTGCTCTCCCAACTGAGCTAATCACCCCAAGTGTTTCATTATAGAAACGTCACGGTAAAGATTGGTGGGTGATACCGGGTTCGAACCAGTGACCCCCTCCTTGTAAGGGAGGTGCTCTCCCAACTGAGCTAATCACCCTTACCGTGTGGATGTGCATTATAAGGCACGCCTTATTTCAGTCAACCCTTTTTTTTAAATTTCTCTAAAATTTGCTTCGTTCGATTTAATTTTAAACATTTTTTGGGTAATAGTTCGCAAAAATACCTTTTATCCATTCTTATTTTAAAAAGGACGATTAGGATTAAGCCATGTTGTTAGCAAAAATAAAAAGATAACCCATCATGCTTTTTAATAAAAAACGCATCATTATTTATGTCGAACCTACTGTTTTACGTTATAGGATAGTGAACGCAGTTAAGCAACACACTACATCAAATGCTAGCGAAGATCTAATTGTATGGAATTATCAAAATGAGGCTGATTTAGCGGTTTTCATTGATGATCTACAAAAAAAATTTTCTGCTCGCACTGAATTTGAGCTCAATTTGGACATTAATTTAACCCAAATGCAACAACTAGCTTTGCCAGATGTAAAGCTCAAATTCAATGAATTGAGTTTATATGTTGAAGCTAACATCCATAAATTATTTCAATTACCAGCTAAAAGCGTGTTTTTTGATTTTGCTTATGCAACTGAACAAAAAAAGCAAATTACAGTGGTGATAGCTGAACGTCATTATATTGAAAATTGGATTAATCTTTTTAATAAGTATGGATTGTTATTAACGTTTGTGGGGTGTGGGTTTGAAAATACTAAAATTAATTTTTTACCTTGGCGGCAAGAGAAGCAAACAAAGCAACAACGGCAACTGATATTCGTGGCGACTAGTGTTATTGGCGCAATCGGTTGCTTGCTTTGTTATTTGTGGATGCAAGCTCAAAACGAGCTACAAACTTATGATGAAAAACGCTTGCAACAACAAGGTATAACACAAAAACTAACTGAAGAACTAATGCATGATTTGCCTAATCCATCATTAAGCCAAAAACAAATTCAGCAATCTTTAGTATTGCTTTCACAGCAGTTACCTTCTGTAATTTGGCTTGATTGTTTTTATTATGAACCACAAAAAGTAAAGATTGAAGGGCAAAGCTTTAGTTATGTTGAGCTAACTAAATTTAATCAAAGTTTGTTAACGCTAAAAAATATAAGTAACAGTCAAGTTAAAACAATCTTATCCAATAAAAATCATTTATTTTTTGAAATGGAAATAATGCTTAGTGAATAGTGATTTTTTTGAACGCCCAATTTGGCAACAATATATGCTTTGTGTTTTATTTGGTTTGGCGTTTTTTGTAATCGTTTATCTGTTGTTTATTAAAGATATTCGGCAACAAGCACAGCTAGCAGTCGAGTCATATCAGCAAATAGTTATTGAAAATGAGCAATTACAAGCAAAAGCTAGTCGTTATCAGGCAAGTAAAAATACTTTATATAGTTTGATATCAGATAGGGAATTCGCATTGGCGATCGAGCAAAATCATCTTTCATTAGTATCTTTTAAGCATTATCAAACAGATAAAACAACTAATTGGGAGATTGAGTTAGAGGGGAAGTTTTTTGATTTTATGAATTTAATTTCATCATTAACCGATGATTTTTACTATCTTGATTTTAAAAATCTTAAAATCAGCAAGCAAGATCAGCAGTTACAAATAATGTTTACTTTATTGTTTGAAAAGGACTATCAATGAAGCCCTATCTTTATAAATATATCGTTTTATTTTGTGCTATCTGTTTTGAGTTAAAAGCTAATATCCTGTTGGAAAGCGATCCTTTTCAACAACATTACCGAGTTTCTTGTAGTGAACAAACAACATTACTACTTGAGCAAATTCAAGCTTGGCATTTTAGAGGGTTTATGAAACAAATTGATCCGAATTATCAACAAATTTGGTTAGCTTCTGATAATCATTGGCTAGCAATAACTGATAATACAGTGCCAAATGTTTTGTTTCCTTGGTATGTACAATCTTCACTAAACGATAAAATAATATGGCAAGCAGATTTACCTGATTATTGCCATAATATTGTATTATGGACGATGTTGCTAAATGAGTAATAAAATTGCCGAAAACCAAAAATATCAAGATTTACAATTGGTTATTTACATATTAACTAAGGTTAAAAGCCGTTTGCTGATAGTATTTATATTTTTAGCAATCAACACAAATGTTAGTAATGCCAATATACTCCCATCATCAAACGCTGATCAGCAAAAAAATATTTCAATGGCATTTTATCAAACGGATATTGCAATTATCTTGCAAGCGTTAGCCGATAGTAAACAAATGAACCTGGTTATGTCAGAAGATATATCAATTAAACAGACCATTAAACTCAATAATGTTGATTGGCATAAAGCGCTAAAAATCATATTAGATTCAGCGAATTTACAAGCAGAAATTGATGATAATATTTTGCTTATTTCTAAAGCGATAGATCCTGAAATTTTATTGCAAAAACAACAATCAGAACAAAGAGAAAAAGAATTAAACCAACCTATTAGTTCTTTATTTATAGCTGTTAATTATGCAGATCCAACAACTTTAATTGAAATGATTCAACAGCAAGATTTGTTATCACAACGAGGCCAGGTTACATTTGATAAACGGACAAATTCCCTCGTTATTGCTGATGTGCCAAAACAATTTGCAAATATCAAAAAATTAGTTAAAACACTGGATAAACCGATGCCCCAAGTTCATATCTCAGCGCATATTGTTACCATGAGTGATGAAAGTATGTCAGAACTGGGTATTAAATGGGGGTATGAAGGGTCTTCATCGCAATTATTAGATAAGTTTGATGTTGGGCTTGGGGTCAGCCATTCAACCTCTACAGTTGGTTTTAATTTAGCTAAACTATCGGGGCATTTACTCAATTTAGAGCTGTCAGCGCTTGAATCTGAGAATCAACTTGAGATTATAGCCAGCCCTAATTTACTTACAGCTAATCAAAATATGGCGTCAATAAAACAAGGTACAGAAATTCCTTACGAGGTTTCTAGCGGTAGTAATGGTGCTACTTCAATTGAATTCAAGCATGCTGTTTTGGGGTTAGAAGTGACACCTAAAATATTATCTGATGAGCTTATGGTTTTAGATTTGTATATCACGCAAAATACGGCTGGGCGTTCAATAAAACGTAGTGATAACGGTGAAGTATTAGCTATTGATACGCAAGAAATTAAAACACAAGTTCAGATAAAAAATGGAGAAACCGTTGTATTAGGTGGTATAGTTCAACAAGTTAATACTAAAAATAAGCAAAAAGTGCCTAGTGCTGAGGACATACCATTAATTGGTCGTTTATTTAAACACAATAGTAACAAACAACAAAAACGTGAGCTGGTTATTTTTATTACGCCACAATTGGTTGAGTAAATGTCAATGGAGTTGTATTATATTTTAACTTGTTTTAGCTTTGGCTTTGATAAGTAATTATTGTTTTAAAGTCTATAATTTTAGTCGTTATTATTACCATTTATTATAAAAGTAGAGAATATTATGCATGTTGTTGCTTCTGATCTAGACGGTACTTTATTAACACCTGAACATAGCTTATCGCCTTATACCAAACAAGTTCTTCAAGCGCTTCGTAAAAAAGGTATCCATTTTGTTTTTGCAACTGGTCGGCACCACATTGATGTTGCCCAAATGCGGGAAAATATGGAAATTGATGCTTTTATGATTACTTCTAACGGTGCGAGAGTGCATGATAGTGCGGGCAATTTAGTTTTTAGCCAAAGTATTGAGCCATCGCTTGCTTGTGAAATAGCTAAAATGAGTATGGATGACCCTTTAGTTTATACTCATTTATATCGTGGTGATCATTGGTTAATCAATAAAGAAGATACATTTTCATTAGAATTTTACCAAGACACCCAGTTTACTTATCAGTTATTTAACCCACTTGATTTTGATACTAATGATATTGCTAAAATTTATTTTACTACTACTGACGATGCGCTTTACCCACATTTGGTTCAGTTAAAAAATCGGTTAGAAGTAAAATTCGGTAATAAAATTAGCATTGCCTTTTCAACATTAAATTGCCTTGAAGTAATGGCTGAAAATGTGTCTAAAGGTAGTGCATTGAAAAAGGTTGTTGAAAAACTAGGCTACAGTTTACAAGACAGTATTGCTTTTGGTGATGGCATGAATGACTACGAAATGCTAAAAGCTGCCGGTAAAGGTTGCATAATGCAAAATGGCAGTGCTGAGCTAAAGGCATTGTTACCAAAATTAGAGGTTATTGGATCAAATGCTGAAGAGGCTGTGCCACATTATCTAAGTAAATTATTTTTATAATGATCAGATTCAAAAAATGAATATAATTTTTGATAAAGAACTCAATACATTAGGACTGCGCTGTCCTGAACCGATTATGTTAATCAGGAAAGCAATTCGAGATCTGGCTATCGGGCAAGTCCTTTATGTGATTGCCGATGATTTGGCGACGACCCGTGATGTTCCTAGCTTTTGTCGCCATATGGAGCACCAATTGCTGTCATCACAAATAGAGTCTCAACCTTATCAGTACTGGATTAAAAAATCACATTAGTTAAACAGCTATGTTGATGAAAAATTTTATAAAAAAAGCACTTGAGTTAAGTTAGATCAACTTGTTTTAGGTAAAAACGTAATGTACGCCAGTCATTGGCTTGAAGATTATCGGCCATTAACAAAAGTGTACAGTGCTTACCGTCATGTCTGGATTTTAAATTCAGGATAATAACATAGCGGAATATAAGCGGTGTATGCATTAAATACCAGCGCTGTTTATGCCAATAAATTTGATTGATAGTGTGAAATAACACAAATTCACCTTTAATTGTTTTGAAATAACATAGGCTATGCCACCATTGAATTATTAATAAGATTAGAATAATAAAGGTATAAGTATTTAAGGATGTATTAGCAAACATGACTAGACAAAGCATCATAAGTATTGAATAAAACAGAGTTGAAATCATTAATTGTAGCTTGGATACGTTAAGTTTTATGCTCCACATAATGTAAGATGTATTGGGTTAAAATAGAATTATTTCACGATTTCTTTAAAAATTGCTTAAAATAATGCTAAAGATGGGAGATAATGCACACAATTTTAGTGTGTTTTAATGGGTGAGCGATCAATCATTAGCATTTTCTTTTAATGTCAATGTGAAGATCCTTATCGAAAGATAGGTTGAGTAAATTTGGCGCAGAGATAACTCTGATGCCATTATTTTTGCCTTAAAAATTTAGATAGGAAAGATTTGTGATATTAATTAAAGTGTTAAAATTTCTTCTAAAATTATTCATCGGTTTATTTCTTTGTGGCTTGGTTATTGGTATTGCTGGTTATGCTTATTATTCTAAAGACCTTCCGGACGTTACAACATTAAAAGATGTTCGATTACAAACGCCAATGCAAGTATTAAGTAAAGATGGCGAGCTAATCGCTACCTTTGGTGAACGTCGTAGAACCCCACTAAAATATAACGAAATTCCACCAATTGTGGTTAATGCCGTTATAGCAACCGAAGACGCTCGTTTTCATGAACATTTTGGTATCGACCCAATTGGTATTGCTCGAGCGATGTATATTGGTTTAAAACATAAAGGGTTTTCTCAAGGTGGTAGTACAATCACTCAGCAAGTCGCAAAAAACTTTTTCTTAACTCCTGAAAAAAGCATAACCCGTAAAGCTAAAGAAATAATTTTGGCTATTCGTATGGAAAAAGAGTTATCGAAAGAAGAAATCATGGCACTGTACCTTAATATGATTAATTTTGGTTCTAGAGCATATGGTGTTGCAGCGGCATCTTATACATTTTTTGGTAAAACACCAGAACAGTTAACCATTGATGAAGCTGCTTTATTAGCAGGCTTACCAAACGCGCCATCTGCGTTTAACCCTATTTCACACCCTGATCGTGCATTGGCTAGACGTAATTGGGTGTTAGGTCGTATGTTAGATCAATCCTATATCACTCAAGCTGAATATAATGAAGCGATTACAAAACCTTTAGGAGCAAGTTACCACTCACCACAAATTGAATTTTCTGCTCCTTATGTAGCTGAAATGGCGCGCCAATTTATGTACGATAAGTTTGGTGAAAATGCTTATACGGACGGCTATAAAGTCTATACGACTATCTCGAAAACAGATCAAATAGCGGCTACTGAATCAGTACAAAAACATATTATTGATTATGATATCAGGCATGGTTATCGAGGTGCTGAAAAAGTATTATGGAAGCAAAATGAAACGCCATGGAATTCGGAGCAAATTCAACAAACTCTTGATAAATATATTTGTTATAGCGGTATGTGCCCAGCGGTTGTCATGACTTCATCAGATAAAGAAGCAACGGCTGTATTATCTGATAAAAGTAATATTACTATTACATATCAAAATATGAAATGGGCTCGACCATTTATTAGTGATACTCGGCAGGGGGCATTTCCTAAAAAGGTGTCTGACACGTTAACAGCAGGACAACTAATTTGGGTGAAAAAATCTGCTGATAATTGGGAGTTAGCACAAATCCCAGCAGTTAATGCTGCTTTAGTATCGCTTGACTCAGATAATGGCGCCATTAAAGCAATTGTAGGCGGTTATGATTTCAATTTAAGTAAATTTAACCGAGCAACTCAAGCGCTTCGACAGTTAGGTTCGAATATTAAACCGTTTATTTATACTTCAACGTTAGAGCAAGGTTTAACAATGGCTACACTTCTTAATGACGCGCCAATTGTCCGCTCTACAGGTAGTGCTACATGGCGCCCGAAAAACTCGCCGCCTAATTATGCTGGCCCATTACGTTTAAGAATAGGGCTAGGTATGTCTAAAAATGTAATGATGGTAAGAGCCTTGCGTGCAGTTGGTATTGATTATGCTGCGACTTATTTAGAGCGTTTTGGATTCCCTAAAGAAAATATTTCACATAATGAATCGTTAGCGTTAGGCTCTGCTTCATTTACACCGTTACAAGTAGCAAGAGCATATTCTGTTATCACTAATGGTGGTTATTTAATTACCCCATACTTAATTGAAAAAATAGAATACAATAATGGATCTGGTACAATTTATCAGCATCAACCGGTGATTGCTTGTCAAAATTGTAATGATGATGTTGTTACAGAAGAAGCAAAATCACTATCATTAGATAATGTTGAGAATGAATCTGATGGATCTGATAATGAAGAACCAGAACAAGCCAACCTTAAATCAGATGATAATATCGTATTACCAGATATAAACCTCGATAATAAAACGATTGATGTAACGCCAAAATATGCACCGCATACGGTAAATAGTGGAATCGCATTTATTATGAAAGATGGTCTTCGCTCTATTGTATTCGGTGGTTCAAATTGGCAAGGTACTGCATGGCGTGTAAAAGCATTGGGTAGGAAAGATGTTGGCGGTAAAACAGGAACAACCAATGCATCTAAAGACGTTTGGTTTTCTGGATTTGGTGGCAATATTGTAACGACTGTTTGGATGGGATTTGATGATCACCGGCGTGAGTTAGGGCGAACTTTCCGAGCTGAAGCAGGGGCTGTGACTGCAAATCCTGTATGGGTTGATTATATGAAAGTTGCCCTAAAAGATGTACCAATAAGAGAAGATGTCAAACCAGAGAATGTCATTTCTGTCACTATCGATGAAAAAACAGGATTACTGCCTCAATCTGGCTCTAAAACAATGTCAGAATATTTTATCAAAGGGACTGAACCAACAAGTTATGCTACGCAGGAAGTTGGTACTAGTGTAACAGATTCAGAGGGTAATACTTCAGAGCTTTTCTGATAAAGGATTTAAAATGAATGGTTCAATAAGAATTATTGGCGGAAAATGGCGTGGGCGTAAATTGCCAGTTTTAGACAAACAAGGGTTGCGTCCAACCACGGATCGTATCAAAGAAACTCTATATAACTGGTTAATGCCAGTGATACATGATAGTGATTGTTTGGATTGTTTTTCAGGGAGCGGCTCATTAGGATTTGAAGCCGCATCGCGAGGCGCTAAAAGTGTTACCTTGCTTGAAAAAGATAAGCAAGTAGCACAACTACTTAATAAAAACAAACAGCTTATTGATAAAGATACTATCAATGTCTATCATACTGACACCTTACAGTGGTTAAATAAGCCTGCTGAAAAACAGTTTGATATTGTATTTATCGATCCACCATTTCATCAAGCATTGGTAGCAAAAACGGTGAGTGCGCTTGGTAATAACAACTGGTTAAAACCATCAGCTTATATTTATATTGAAACAGAAATAGGGCATGATTTAACAGCTTATATTCCAACTCATTGGCATTTGCATCGCGAAAAAACTGCTGGGCAGGTTCACAGTTATCTTTTTATACAAGAAGGCATTTAATGTTTATATTTATTGGTAAAGTATTATATTCGTTTATATGGTTGTTTTTATTATTTAACCTTATTCACCCTTATCCAAAGCCAGCCAATGTGGTCGCCAATGTCGGTTTAATTGCGTTTGCTGTTACTCATGGTTTGCAAGCGTTGATGTTAAATTCTACCATGACCAATCAAGAAAAGCAGCAAGACAAATTTAAAGTATTACGTTTGTTCTTATTTGGTGTTTTTGAATCACTTAGCTGGAAAGATAAAAAATGAAAGCAAAAATAGTTGCCAAATAAAAAATTTTTTGTATAATGCTCTCCACTTCTTCCGAAGTATTCAAATAAGCGGGAATAGCTCAGTTGGTAGAGCACGACCTTGCCAAGGTCGGGGTCGCGAGTTCGAACCTCGTTTCCCGCTCCAATATAACATCACAGTATTGTAATACTCGCCAAGAAAATGGGTAAATGCCTTCTCTAGAATATAAGTAAAAATCATACGAGAATACATTATAGTACCGAAAGTTTAGGACAGATTATAAACAATAGACGGTGAGTTATGCCTTATCTAATATGCAGCTTGCTAAAAAACTGAAAATGACAAATAGCATCTTAAAAAAGTGTCAGTGTGCTTTATCAATAATCCAAATCGGTGAAGTATAAATATAGGGAACAACATTTGTCATAGCATTTTGTACCTCCGATCAGCCGTCAATTAAAGATTAGCGTGCCAGATTATTACACTTGGCGTAAACGTGAATCAAAATCAAATCGGTTATTTGATAATATCAAAATGCTCTATTAGCAACATAAAGTACGGTTAAGCTCACCAATCAGGGAGATAGGTTATGCGGTGTCAAAAAGAACGGGGAATCGAGTACGATAAAAGTTATTCAGAAAAGCTATTGATTTTATTGAAGTTTTTTTAAGTGGTAACAAATGGTAACATTAATCCTTTTGTAGTAAGACTATTTTATGATGTACAGGCCAATATACTATGTACTAGCTCAAACCTAATCTGACAGTTACCAGTTTTTATTGGGTGTCTGTCAGGTTAAATCTGGTTCAGATTTTTTCCCAGATCCGTTTTCCATCAAGCAATGTTTAAATTGGTGTTCGACCACAGCACATTTTTCCCTGATGAGTTCGTTCATTATTGTAATAATGCAGCCAATTGTCCAGATCTGTTTGGAGTGTTTCTAAATCTGAATAACGCTTTTTTACGGAATGTCACCATATAAAACTCATGTAAAATAGTTTTATGAAAGCGCTCGCAGATCCCATTCGTTTGTGGCAACATAGCTTTTGTCTTAGTATGGTCAATATCATTAATCGCCGGATAAAGTTGATAATCATGCTTTTCAATTGTAAATACCCCAAACTTAGTACACAACTCACGTAGAAAATTAAGCAGCCTGTTTTAGTGTTTTGTATTCAATCGGTGTCATGTTATTTAGTGCCTCATACGGCCTTTCGGTGTTATAAAGGGTTAGCTATTCTTCGATTACCTTTCTTGCTTGTTCTAGATTATTAAATAGGTATAAATCGAGCACCTCAGTGCGATAGGTACGATTAAATCGTTCAATATAGCCATTTTGATATGGGCTACTAGGCTCTATATAATCAATGGTTATATCATGTGATTTAGCCCAGTTTATCCAAATAACGAGTCGCTCTACCTGCGGGTAAACTCACGCCAATATCAATGCCTAATGCCTCGTAATAGTGACTGAATGATTTTTTTTAGCGCCTATGCCTACGTTTTACGTGCCTTTGTGGGCACTAAAGCTTTTTTATGATTTCTTCCTGGAGCTGTGATTTTAAACTTAGCTCAGCAAACATCTGTTTAAACTTACGGTTTTCGGCCTCCAGCTCCTTTAAGCGTTTAATATCCGACGTTTCCATTCCGCTCTATTTTTCCCGCCATTTATAAAAAGTTGAATTACCCATGCCCTATTTACGGCACAACTCTTTAACGGGAATACCTGCCTCTGCTTCTTTTAAAATAGATACGATTTGATGTTCAGTCATTTTTTTCATAATTGAATCCTCTTTTACTTTTATCAGAGAATTTTATAATTTTTTGCTGTACTATTTTAGGGGGTAGTTACAGGATTGCTGCGGGGAAAAATGCGGTTGAGAATAATAATTTGTGTGTTACCGATTCCTGTAAATATCGCTATGGTGATGTAAGAATGATAGGTGGTGGTGGTGCTATCGTTGGTGGGGTAGTAGTCGGTAGTGCAATTCTAGCAGAAGAAACGGAGTCATTTCAAGAATGGTTGATGACAGGTAGAGATGGCGTTCTTATAAAATCTGATGATGATTCATCAAATGATAATAACTCGCCAAATAAAGTACAAGAAGACTCAAGCCCTGCTGTGGCAAACGGAGCCCCAGGATTACCGCCTGATGATGACGGAGATAAAAGTGATAGGAATAACGTCTCAAGAGATCCTAATGAAATTAAAAATACTTATAATTCTATTAAAGATTCACCTAATTATCCAAAAGGGTTTAGAGACATTCAGAATGGAAAAACGAAACATAATATAAATAATCTGCAAGTTTTAGAAAAGCTAAGAAAAATTGAACAAGGTCAATGGAAAAAAGTATATCAAAATGGATATGACTCATCAGGGAATAAGATTTCAATTCATTATTTCCAAAGTCAGAGCGGTCGAGTATTTAATGTTAAGGTAAAACCAGGGTGGAGTTTAAAACGATGAAATTAAAATTGACTACATGTAAATTAGATGAAATTGAGTATTTTTTATCAATTACTCTTTTAGGTGTAATAGAAGGTATTTTAAGTAAAAAAATCAGTATTGACGAGGCAGAAAGAATATTCTTTTCACCTGCTATAGCGGCTAATTTAGAAGAGCTAGGTATTGATTATTCTATAACTAAGTCAATATGGCTAGGAACTGAACTAGAGGATGTTTATAGTTTAATTCCTGAAAAGTTGAATGAGTCGTTATTAGAAATTAAGCATATTCTTTTAAGCAAAATTTCATCTTATGAATTCAATTTATACAATTATTTAATTGATGAAATGAATATTAATTTAAAATCTAAGTCTTATCAGATCATAGCCCCGCTCCCAGAAAATGGAGATATTACGTTAGATGATGAATAATTTAAATTATTCATCATCTAACAGGAAATTATATTGCAGTCTATAAAGCATTTGTAGCAAGTTGGGTTTTAGGATTACCGCCTAACTTCATAATAGTTTAAGAAATATAGAGTCAAAATTTAGGTAAAAGATATGCTAACATCCAGAGAATATAATCATATAAAAGCTTTTTCAGAATTTGGTTCTGTAAATACCCCAAACTTAGTACACAACTCACGTAGAAAATCATGCTGCTTGTTTTAGTGTTTTATACTCAATCGGTGTCATGTTATTTAATGCCTCATGCGCTCTTTCGGTGTTATAAATTGTTAACCATTCTTCAGTTATTCTCCTTGCTTGAGCTAAGTTGTTAAAAAGATATAAATCGAGTACTTCAGTACGATAGGTACGATTAAATCGTTCAATATAGCCATTTTGATAAGGGCTACCGGGCTGGATATAATCAATGGTTATATCATGTGATTTAGCCCAGTTGGTAAAGGTTTTTCCTGTAAATTCTGGCCCATTATCGACCCGTATTTTTAATGGATACCCATGATATTCGGCCAGTTTATCTAAGTAACGGGTAATCCTTCCTGCTGGTAAGCTTACTGCAATATCAATACCTAACGCCTCACGATTAAAGTCATCGATGACATTGAATGTTCTAAAGCGACGTTGATTACGGCTACTGTCACTCATAAAATCCATTGACCAACATTCACCTTGTTTATTGGGGACTAATAACCTTTCCGGACATCGTGGAGGAATGCGTTTTTTACGCTTTACCCTGAGATTAAGCTTTAATTCACAATACACCCGATATACCCGTTTATGATTCCATTGATAGCCGAGCTTTCTGATACGATGAAAACATTTAAGAAAGCCCCAGCGTAAATGCCTATCTGTGATAGCATTCAATACTGAAACAATAACCGAATCATCCTGTAACTTAGATTGATAATAGTAAGCACAACGGCTTAAGCCAACAATAGCACAACTCATAACAATAGTAACCGAATGATTTTGTTGTAGTTGCTGTGCCCACGTTTTACGTGCCTTTGTGGGCACTAAAGCTTTTTTATGATTTCTTCCTGAAGCTGAGATTTTAAGCTCAGTTCGGCAAACATCTGCTTAAGCTTGCGGTTTTCAGCCTCAAGCTCCTTTAAGCGTTTGATATCCGACGTTTCCATACCGCCATATTTTTCCCGCCATTTATAAAAAGTTGAA
>NZ_LZGX01000054.1:0-3274 GCF_001690825.1 Gilliamella sp. Fer1-1 | reverse complement strand
CTTCGGTTACCTTTCTTGCTTGTTCTAGATTATTAAATAGATATAAATCGAGTACTTCAGTACGATAGGTACGATTAAATCGTTCAATATAGCCATTTTGATAAGGGCTACCGGGCTGGATATAATTAATGGTTATATCATGTGATTTAGCCCAGTTTATAAAGGCTTTCCCTGTAAATTCTGGCCCATTATCGACCCGTATTTTTAATGGATACCCATGATATTCGGCCAGTTTATCTAAGTAACGGGTAATCCTTCCTGCGGGTAAGCTTACTGCAATATCAATCCCTAACGCCTCACGATTAAAGTCATCGATGACATTGAATGTCCTAAAGCGACGTTGATTACGACTACTGTCACTCATAAAATCCATTGACCAACATTCACCTTGTTTATTGGGGACTAATAACCTTTCTGGGTATCGTGGAGGAATGCGTTTTTTACGCTTTACCCTGACATTAAGCTTTAATTCACAATACACCCGATATACCCGTTTATGATTCCATTGATAGCCGAGCTTTCTGATACGATTAAAACATTTAGGAAAGCCCCAGCGTAAATGCCGGTCTGTGATAGTATTCAACACCGAAATAATCACGGAATCATCCTGCAACTTAGGTTGATAATAGTAAGCACAACGGCTTAAGCCAACAATGGCACAACTCATAGCAATAGTAACCAAATGATTTTGTTGTAGTTGCTGTGCCCACGTTTTACGTGCCTCAGTGGGTACTAAAGCTTTTTTATGATTTCTTCCTGAAGCTGGGATTTTAAGCTCAGTTCGGCAAACATCTGCTTAAGCTTGCGGTTTTCAGCCTCAAGCTCCTTTAATCGTTTGATATCCGACATTTCCATTCCGCCGTATTTTTCTCGCCATTTATAGAAAGTTGAATTACCCATGCCCTATTTACGGCACAGCTCTTTAACGGGAATACTTGCCTCTGCTTCTTTTAAAATAGCTACGATTTGATGTTCAGTCTTTTTTTTCATAATTAAATCCCCTTTACTTTTATCATAGAGAATTTTCTACTTTTTTGCTGTACTATTTTAGGGGGTAGTTACAGAAAAGCACCATCATTCTCAAAAAAAGATAAAGATAATGGAATTCTACATATCCGAATCCAATCAAGTTCTCTATAACCAGCTTTTACATATTGATACGCAGTACAAGGATTATTAGGATCATAAAAAACAGTATTCCCCATAATAGCGGTACCGAAGTCGAACCAATCACTCATAAAGATTTTCTCCATCAATTATTTATATTTAAAAATAACGTTATCTTCTTCATACCCTGATGTCACAATTTGCGCTTTACCTTGAGCATCGGTTTTGCCTAAAGCTATACATGGTAATGCTTTTATACTTAAGTACTAATTATCCCCAAAACATAACTTAAATTAATTACGCTAATTTTTTACTGTATTATTTACCGTAGACATGATTGGGATTAATCATTTTCTAACTCTCTTTGATAAAGCTTAAAAAGTTGATATTCCAGCTGATCTATAAAAATAGGATAGAAAGGTTCTTTATAAATTTTATCGTAGACTGAATCTTTTTCGGGATAATCATCCGTTGTTTTAATCAGTTGTCCTTTTTCGTCTAAATATTGGTTTATTATGTCAGGATCATTATTCTTATTTATTTCAATACGATTGGTTTTTATTCCATTTGAGTTAAATTCCTCAAAAATAGCATGAAAATCTGTTGGATTGATAACTGTAATTGTTCTTACCGTTATTCCTTGATTATCTTTAATCACTTGGTATTTGGGCAAATAATTTTCCCATTTTGTCTCAATGATTAAGTTTGGTAACAGCGTGCTTTCCAGTAAATTAAATTTACTGTTTTTCAAACTATTATCTTGATATTCAAACTCATTTAATACTTTATAAATTCGTGTTTTTTTAACTATCGAAATTATCTTACCCATCTCTTTTTCAACACGTATATAGTTTGGTTGTTCTACCGCTTGTTCAACGTTTTCTAATGGAATTAATTTTCCGTTATTGTCCATAACAAAAAAGTAGATGTCGTTTTCTAGTGGTTTAAACTGTTCTAATGGTAAAGTGATTGGAGTTTGTTGCCACTTTTCTTTAATCAAAGTTTTATACTGATAATTATTGCCCACTTCAAATTTGATTAAATCACTGTATTTGGCATTAGGTTGTTGATGTTCCGCTTCAATTAATGTTAACGGTTTTTGGTGGGGAAAATTTTTATAACGATTAGGCCAAAAAAGGGGATAAGTTACCTTTGCGTAATACGGTTGATTAGGAGTAATTCGTAAATACTTGGCGCGGTTTATCGCCTCGTTATCCCATTGTGTTGTATTTTTATCTACAGTATGAAGAAAAAACTTCTCTGTTAAAACTACGTCTGTTTTTTCAATATCCATTAATAAATTATTATAAGGATAACTCTCAGCTAATTCTTCTTTAAGCGGATCGAATATATCATCAGGCACCGTATTACTTATTGCTACCAGTTTTCCTTCATGATCCAATATTTGATTTTCGATTTTATCTTCAGCATTAGTATTATCATAATAAATCACATGATTGGTTTTATTACCCTGGCTATCAAAATATTCATCAATTCTTGATACGCCATCTTTGTTTATGTAGGTATAGCGTATATTTTGTTGCGTTAACAGATTCTTGCTATTACCCGCTATAGCTTTTTCATTTTCATCATAAAAAGTTTCATCATAATAAATTATTTGATGTTCATTATTATAATACTCCAATTTATTATACTTTAAATTTTGATTAGGCCAATATTCATAATTAAAATGGATAATCGTATATGTAGGTCGTTTTTGAATACTGATCACCTTTCCATCTAATTTTTCAATACGTATATAGCCGGGCTCTTTAAACACTGCTTCAAAATTTTCTTTTTTTTGCAATTGGTTGTCCTTATCTAAAATATAAAAATGGATACCATCTTCAAGTGTCTCAAAAGGCTCTGTTGGATAGAGTATTTCTATAATATTTCTACATATGTTAATCACTTTACTATATTGATTATTTTCATTAATTGTTATTTGATAAATATCCGATAATGAATTATCGTCAGGGTCTGTTTCTAACGTTGCAGGCGATAAAAATAATTTTCCTTCTGCAGGAGAACTATCTTCTTTATGACGAAAACTTTTAAAATCATACTGGTAGTAAATTCTATTAGCTTCTAGAGGTTGTGGTGTTTTCATAATTGTTTTTTGAACTATCATGTTTATATCCGCATAGGTAAAATTAGTATTAATGAC
>NZ_LZGX01000053.1:0-2083 GCF_001690825.1 Gilliamella sp. Fer1-1 | reverse complement strand
ACAAGGGGTACTGATACAAGGTTGGGTAAACATTACAGCAGGCGCACAAGCGCATATCAAATTGGTTTCTCCATGGTATTGGCCTGAATTTAAAACAGTAGAAGAGAAGGCGACGGTAGGTGAATTATCCAATAAGATTAGTAAGAATAAAGTGGCGAAATTGGATTTAGAAGATTACACGCCAGCGATGAAGGAATTACATCAAATCTTAACGGGAACTTTGCGTTATTCCAATCAGCGAAAAAAAACACACTTACCTTCTTTTACGGATAACTATTTAAAGGAAGGTTTACGCCGAAGCTGGGCCGCAGAGCTGATAGGGCATTTACTGGTAAAATATGAAAGTGAATGGTATGCCGATGAAGCATTAAGTAAATGGAATGAGATAGATGAGCTGTTTGAAGAAGAAAAGCAACAAAAAAAAGAGTCTATTGAAGCGATATTAGATAAAATCGGCATAATCGAGCCCTATCATCGAGACTTTGCCATGAAAAAAGTGGACGAAGCCCTTGAGCATGTCAAATCAAACTGGCAACTTGAAAAAGAGCAACGCATTAAACCGTCACTGTGGTGGAAAGAAGTGGCACAGGCACAAGCTCAAAACCCAACCGCAAACACTGATGCCAATACGCCTAAACTGTCCAATCTATCCGCAGACGGCAAGGCATGGTTTATTCATCCGGTGGCGATGATAGATTACTTCCCTAAAAGCGAGATTCTTTTTCAGAAAGGCGATAAGCATGAGATTATTCGGGAAATTAATATCCGCCTTGCAGGTTTTGGTGGCAATGTACCAACCGATGAATTTACTGAAAGAACAGAAAAGATGATAAAACAGTTTCAACGTGATTATATGCAAGTTGAGGAAACTGGCGTTGTGGATATACAAGTTATACAAGCAATTGATAGATTTCAAGAAGAATATACGATTAATAATACGATTTGGTTACAACTGAAATGTAGGTGTTCTCCTAAACAATGTAGTGGATTTGGTAATGGTTTAGGAACAAATACTTCACCAGAAAAATATAATACTTATGAATTTCCTGGTATACACAGATCATTATTATTTGGATTTTGTGCGTTAAACTTTTATTTGGGTAGACAAAATGTCTATAAATTTAGAGAGATTTCTTCAGGATATCGTTGCCATTCTCATCAGGACGGAAAGACAGCTAACCATAGAGGAAAAGCATTAGATATTCAGTTTAATAAAGGTACATGGGCTATTAGTGGGCTAAATAAAAACAACATTCCCCCTTTACTATATATTCGTGATAACTTTTTTAAACCTTATCTTAATACTCAAAATAATTGGGATGACATAAATTTATTTACTACAGAGCCAATAGGATTAACTCCAACAGGAGGGAAAAAAAGTGGACATACTTATAGTTGGATTCATATGGATGTTAGATCATTTGAAAAACAATATTTATTAGATGAATATTTTTGTACTGATGCCACAACTTTAAATAAAGAAAAACTAATTACACTTATTAATAAATAGTTTAAATAGCCTACTATAGAGGTTAATAATGTTAAAAATAATAAATAGATTTGCCATTGTGTGTTTATGTTGCCTTATCACATTGATAGCAAATGCTGAATTAGAAAATAACGTAAAGGAATTGATAAAAGAAGACACGACAGAATGGCAGTTAGTCAATATTAATTATTTCCCTAATTCCTTATCTGATTCTGAAAGTGTTTATCAATTATCCGAATTATTTAATGGATTATTGATTACAAGCAACCAGTATCAATTAATATTTAATGAGAAATATTCTATTGGTATAAAACCAATAAATGATAATTTAATACCAAACTTTAGGAGTTTATTACAAAAAGAATTAAAACGTTTAAATTTAACTGACCATCAACAAGAAAATCAATATTTCATTTCTGAAACATTGTCCGAGCAATATAATTTAAATCAATCATTAGTGTTTAATTCTGATTACCTTTTCTTATTTATTAATAATGAAATTATTTTAACGTTTAAAAATAAACGAAAAATGCGCCAAGAGCTGGCGAATATTTATAATAATTTAAATACTGCGGTTCTTCCATTAGTTGATCG
>NZ_LZGX01000052.1:0-2430 GCF_001690825.1 Gilliamella sp. Fer1-1 | reverse complement strand
TTTAATCAAATAAAAAATAGTGGTTCAGCATTAAATCAAACATACTTGGTTATTTATTTAACTTATATAAAGATATTAATGAAATATTCTTCTGTAGAACTTCCTTTTGTTATGGATTCAATAATAAAAGATGAACTTGACGCAGGTGTAATATCAAGCTCTTATCTTCTTATTAATAAAGTACTTTTGTCATCCCCAAAACAAACTTTTTTTGCAGCTCTCAATGATAAATTCCAATATTTAACAGGAGAATGTAATAGGATTGAAATTAAAAGTGACCATAAACTTTTAAATAAAGAAAGTTATGAAAAATTAAAAAATGAAATTGTTGTTTAGTATATATATTATCTATTTTATATCTTTCATTTTCTTTATAATTTTATATAATGTATATATTAACAATGTCAGAGTGCAGACTGACATGTTGCGAAAAGTAGTTTAACCATTGTAGAGGTTAAGAGTAAAACAAGTGGAGTATATCAATGCAAAATTCAAATTATCCAGTAATAGCTGGAATCTCTATCACAACTGATAAAGAGGGTCGATATAATCTTAATGCTTTGCATAAGGCAAGCGGATTGGGCGATCACAAAAGACCAAGCAAATGGTTGGCTTCACAGCCAACAAAAGAACTAATTACTGAATTAGAAAAAAGGCAAAGCCCTTCTACGGGCTTAGGTCAAAATTTAATCAACACAATCAAAGGCGGCATTTCTTCTGGCACCTTTGCCCACGAACTTTTAGCTATTTTCGATTATGATTACCGCTGCATAAACGGTTTAGAAATACTTTTTTAGATGAAATGCCTAAATATTCTCGATTACCGCCGAGTAGGCGGTTTAGAAATCATTATATAAAAATATATTTTATGTGATTGACTGTCGCCGTGTAGCGACATATAATACACCTATATTGCGGTTTTCGCATCCAAATTAAACCCCGACTTACTCAGTTGGGGTTTTTTATTGCCTAAATCATGGCGAGAGATATAAATACTATTACTCCACACTTTGCTCCAGAGTGTTTATATCACTGCAACTCGCCACCACTTTTTTACATCTACAGAATTGGTAACAGAGTTACACAATATTAGCTAATAAGTTGTCACCTTACATTAACTAAAACGAAGAACAATAAAAATGGATAAATATTCGTCACCCGTTTCCTATTTTTGGGGCGGAATATGTACGTTATTGGGCGCGCTCAGCCTAAATGATATTGCCATTATTGTAGGTATTATCTTATCAATAGCGACATTTATTATTAATTGGCTGTATAAGCGCCGAGATTTTTATCATAAAAAAAAATTGAGAGAGCAATACTATGCGAAATACCACAAAAATAGCGACGAGTGCGATTTGTAGTGTTTCGGTAATAATCGGTATTGTTATTACCAACTACTCAGATGACATAAGAACAAGTCAATCGGGTCTTGAAATAATCGGTAATGCTGAATCCTGCGTACGAGAGCCTTATTATTGCCCAGCTAACATATTAACGGTTGGCATTGGCTCAACGGGTAATCATATTGAACAAAAAATTTATACTGATGATGAGATAGCAAAGCGTTGGGTCCGTGACATAAAAACGGCTGAACAATGTGTTAATCGCTATGCTAAAGGCTTTCATCTTCCCCAGTCTGTTTTTGACGCTGTGACCTCAATTACCTTTAACATTGGATGTACAAAAATGCGAACATCAACAATGTATAAGCATCTGAACAACGGCGATTATAAGGCGGCTTGTAATGAATTCCCAAGATGGAATAAAGCGGGTGGTAAGGTTCTAAAAGGCTTAGTAATCAGACGAGAAAAGGAGAAGGCATTATGTCTAAGTTATTCCGATATTCATTGATTATTTGCTCTGCCTTATTGCCTGTTTATTTCGGTTACAACAACTATCACGAGAAAAAACGATTGCGAACTGAAAACGCTGAACTGTTCGGAAAAATCGAACAGTTAAATCAGAGTATAGCTAAAAACAATCAAATCATAGCACAACGAGAGCAAGAAAAAGCTCAGGATGCTATGTCAATTAAACAACTTCAAGAGCAGATAAAAGATGCGCTTAAAAATAATCAATGTGCTAATGAGCTTATGCCTATTAACGTATCTAACTGGATGCGGAACGGTAAAAACTAAATACGTTTATCAATGCAATATCCCTGCATCACTAACACAGCCAAATAACGAGCCTCATATTGATAAACGAATCACGTGGGGACAGTGCCCTGTTTTGTACACTGAGTTATTAAACGAGCTTAGGCAGTGTAATGCTGATAAAATGGCGATAAGGGAAATTAATATATCAGATAATTGACAATATATAGAAATAAATGGAGAAAAAATAAAGTATAATTTTCCTCCATTTATTAATGCTATGAGAGGAAGAAAATGAAACAAGAAAATAACTTTTTATTTAATTTAGCTG